>JADEXV010000118.1 GCA_015206945.1 Nostocales cyanobacterium LEGE 12452
CCCCTGCCCCAATCCCCTCGCCTAGTTTACAATTATTAAAAGCTACTTAACATTTCTTTAAATCATGCAGGTAACTACAGCCTCCTCTACAACTCCAATTCCTGGGAAATATTGGCAGTGGCGCGGGCACAACGTTTACTATGTGCGTGCGGGAGAGAAGCAAGCGCAACGTCCGCCCTTGCTTTTAGTACATGGATTTGGTGCTTCTACAGACCACTGGCGCAAGAATATCACAGGATTGTGTCAAGATTTTGAAGTATTTGCGATCGACCTTTTGGGATTCGGGCGATCGGCTAAACCAAAATTGCAGTACAGTGGCGACTTGTGGCGCGATCAACTTCATGATTTTATCAGCGAAGTGATTGGTCAAAAAGCAGTATTAGCAGGTAATTCCCTTGGTGGCTATGCTTGCTTATGTGTTGCGGCACAACGTCCTGACAGTGCAGCTGGTTTAGTCTTGCTCAATAGTGCCGGGCCCTTTAGCGAAAGCCAAGCTACATCTGAACCTGAAGCTTTACAAAGCGAAATTCAGCCACCTAAACAATCCTCTTCTTTAGAGAAACTCTTGGGTGATTCGGTTAAATGGATGTTTCAACAACCTTTAGCTCAGTTTCTGTTATTTCAATATGTGCGACAACGTTGGGTAATTCGCCAAACTTTAGAAAAGGTATATCTTGATAAAAGTGCAGTTACAGACCAATTGGTAGAAGAAATTTCTCGTCCTGCTTTTGATCCGGGTGCGTTGGATGTGTTTGTTTCAGTTTTTAGCACTCCTCAAGGGGAAAAAGTTGATGTGCTACTAAAGCAATTAACTTGTCCTTTATTGATGTTGTGGGGAGAAGCTGACCCTTGGATGAATACTAGAGAACGTTCTCCAAAGTTTCGCCAATATTGTCCTGAATTGACAGAACATTTCTTAACGGCAGGTCATTGTCCTCATGATGAAATACCGGATAAAGTAAACCAACTTTTATGCGATTGGGTTTTGTCTAAGTAAGTGGGCATGAATGATTAAAGGTCAATACAGTTCAGATAAACCCAAAACCCTAATGTATAGACACGATAAATCGCGTCTTGAAAGACCAATTATATGCACTGAACCGTATTGGATTAAAGGTTAGTAGTAAGTGGCTTCAGGCGCTTACTACAACTAACTTATTTAAAAAGGTAAGATTTAATTTCTTGCTCTATTTGATCGCTAATAATCTCAGTTCCCATACCGATTTTATCGAAGTTAACCCTCACAAAATTCGTTTTATCTTCTTTTGTAAACTTTTTATCATTATCCGAATCTTTGATAATTTTTAGAAAAATTGCATTTTGGCCTGGAACAACAACCCAACTGATTATTCGAGTATTATTTGGGGTAATTTGCTGGAGGTTCTTACCTGATAAATCAGATAAATAGCCAATAGTAGCATCTTCAATGTTGAGTTTTTTATCTGTATTTGTGTCTTCGTCAATAATTTTATACAACCAAACTCTTGTAGTTGGCTTGTTTGCTGCTTTTACCTCCAATAAATCGAAGGAGGCGATCATGGCTTTTTTATTTAATAAAAGATGAGCTTCTCCATCTTGTTTTCGATAAAAGATAATGTTATATAATTGGTTACTCCTTTCATGTTCATAAGAACGTGAAACATTTAAATCAATTCCTTTATCTTCATTCTGCTCTGCAAGACTAACAGGAATCATTAGATAATCTGATTGTTCTTTAATAATTAAATCGCCATAGATAAGATTTTGTTGTGGCTTTGGTTTCTCAGTTGCTTTTGCCTGTTCTGCATTTCTACTAACAGAAGACTTACAGGAAAAAGAAAGGGCAGCTACAATCATAACTGTAGTAATTTTATTTAAAAAGCGATAATTTATCATCAAATTCTCCTAGCAGGATATGTTGCTGTCCTATTTTATTCCCTGCTGGAAAATTAGCTAGAGTCCAATACGCTTCAATACAGTTCAGTGAAGACTAAAAATTATACTCATGTAGGCTGGCTTGAGGAACGTAGCTTGCTTCCTGTTCGCGTAGCGTCCCGTTGGCGCAGCCTCTCGTAGAGAAGGGAAGGGTAAACCAACATTATCGAGACTTTGTTGGGTTTATCTGTCGCTCAACCTAACAAAGTCCCACCGAAAATCCTGCCATATCGAGAAAATTATATTACAGTAAAATACCAAAAACCTGGTCGAGGTTGACCAGGTTTTATCGAGTTTACAGCTTTCAAATTTTAAACTAATTAACTAACTGAAGGTTAATAACTAGGGTGGACTAAAAAACTAACAAACTCAGCATTCTTGCGTTTTTCCGCTTTAGGATTTGGCTTTGCCTTCTACATTAGGCTTTTTTGCCACTTTTATCACATTTGATATGCTGAAATTTGCTTGGGCTGATGACAAGGGGACACTAAGTCATTGACCCTTTTTGTTTGGTTTTATTTGGTTTGGTGTCCTACTATTTAAGTTATCACTTAATTTGTGAGTTGCAATCCTTAGTTTACGAAAGTTGACGTTTTGTTAGATTTTGCAATCTAGAGCCATAAATTTGATCCCCAGCTATCTTTTAAAGAAAGTTATAGGGATATTGAATAGATTAAGCATAGTAACCAAACTGCATTGTCATCAATCCCACATAATCTGATTGTCATCCAGATGGTCGGTGACAATACGGACAATGGCATCAATTTCTGCGATTTGGACGGGCTAAAGCGTTGTCTCGTGCTTGTTCGGGATAATGCCCCCAGCGATGTCTGACGAGAAGCCGCTAAGACGCGTCTACGCATTTGTTTGAGGTTGAGCAATTAATCAGGCTAAAGCTAACTGAGCAAGGGTACAATTATGAAGAAGGGCTATAGGACGCAGTTTTTCTAGCGCTTGTTGAGCAGGTTGAAAGTTTTCGCCTTGAAACAGTTTATTTTTAGCACGGTTATCTGTTGAGTCAAATTTGTGACCGAGAGTGAATCTTCCTGTTAACAACCCCTGAGCTAAAGGCGAATAAGCAAGGATAAAAATTCCGATCCACATTCTTTTACCAGCTTGCCAAGTTCCCATAAGAATGGGTGTGATTTGGACTTCACTTGTACCTAGCGTAGGCCTACCCCGTCATAGACATCGCTTTTCCATAACTGCTTCCTAATTCATTACCTTGGACAGGTTCATACTTTGTCAGTCTTAACTTCAAATTAAATCAGAGTTACAGTAGATGCCGATGGAATTGACTACAACTTTTCATGCTCTCAAAGAATGGGCAGTTGCCATAAATGCCTTGGAAAGTGGCAAAACAATTATGTTACTCCGCAAAGGCGGTATCCACGAACGAAATGGAAATTTCCAAGTTGCTCACAAGCAAATTCTGCTTTATCCTACTTATGAACATCAACAAGCTTTCATGTTGAAAGCTGAATATGCCAATAATGTCTATCCAGTAACATCAGGCTGGCATCCTGAAACAGTTCGCATTGGTAGTTGGGCTGAAATTACAGATATTTTGCCCTGTAGTGACGAATCTATTGTCAACAACTTACTTCCCTTCCATATTTGGAACGAACATTTTATTAGCGATCGCCTCAAATGGAAAGCACGTCAGCCCCTTTATATTCTCCTCCTACGGACATATAAACTAACGCAAGAGCAAGAAATTCCCTATTATGCCAAATACGCTGGCTGCAAGTCATGGATTGATTTAGATCGAGAAATTCAGTTGCAAACAGCACAACCAGTTTTATCTAACTTTGCATACAGCCAACTAGTAGAGACAATTCGCCAGATTGTCGGCGATAAGTTGTATGCTCCATCCTTCTAATAACCCAACTTGTTACCCAAATCCCCGATTTCTTTAAAAAGTCGGGGATTTAAATTTAGCTTATAGATAAATACGAAATTGTTTCTTGTCATTAAACGGACGATTGTATACAACCAACATCAAAATAGATTTTATATTGTTTGCTCAGAGTGTTTAATCAACGAAACTTTATAACTAACTTCTAGCTAGAATCTGCGCTTATATATCTCAGCAGAAAAACAAATAGTCTGATTGCGAACCCCAGCCAAAATAGTAGTGATTGTTACACACGATCGCAAAAAACGCGGATAACATGAGAAAAATCTCACCCAATAAACAAGGTGAGCCAAGGCTGTTTATCTTTATGTCCCGTTAGCAGCTGTCTTCCAGGCTATGAGTTATTAAGCAATTATCTCGCAGTGGATAGAACTTAATTACATTTTGTCCAAAGTATTAGACAAAAATTATCCCCAAGGGTGATAATTAGCTTGACAAAGATCAGCTATTATGCATTATTAGCTAGAAGCAAAGGAGTTTGCAATGCATCGACAAATGTGCTGGTTATCTAAGTCTGGTGGCGATGGAGAGAAAATTTTGTATTTGCAGACAGAACCCAATAAACCTTGGCGTCCTTACACAGCTTTTGGACATTTTACAGTCCCAGATTATCAAATACCAGGTGGCTCTAAAGGCTGGGCAACTTATCAAAAACTTTTGAAAGCAGGTTGGACACTAGTACCTAGCGCACGCGCAAACGAGTTTGGCAGCAGCAGCTACGCAGAGTCAACAATCCAAAATCAATAGTCATTTATCATTTGTCACTTGTACTGAGTTTCGACTGCGCTCAACTACCGCGTAGTCGTTGGCGCAGCCTCTCGTAGAGAAGTATTTGTCATTAGTTATTTTTTGTGTCCCCGCGTCTTCCTCACAAACCTCTGGGGGAACCTTCACCGCGAGGATCGGCGGCTCCTTCTAAAGTTCCATCAGATGTAACAGCGATCGCGTTACCATTACCCCAAGGAGTAGTTTCCTTAATTTTGTGCCCCCGACGGCGTAAGTCTTGCAAAGTCAAAGCATCCAAGCCCCAGGATTCGACGCGCAATTCATCTGGCAGCCATTGATGATGTATGCGTGGAACAGAAACAGCCGCACCAACATCCATGTTGTATTCCAGCACATTCAGGATTACTTGCAAAACCTGGGTGATGATAGTGCTACCACCAGGTGCGCCTGCTGCCATCCGAAAATGACCATTTTCTGTGACAATTGTGGGAGTCATGCTGGATAGGGGAGTTTTGCGGGGTGCAATGCTGTTGGCATCATTACCAACCAAACCAAAAGCATTAGGCACTCCTGGCGCTGCGGCAAAATCATCCATCTCATTGTTGAGAACAATTCCAGTTCCCGGTGTCACAATACCAGCACCAAAAATGAGATTAATCGTGAAAGTCAGACTTACGGCGTTGTGTTGTTCATCCACAACAGTCAGATGAGTAGTTTGGGGAGATTCATGGGGAAGGCAAGGGGATGAGGCAGCAGGAGATGAGGGAAGACGCAGACATTTTGAATTTAAATCTACTGGCTTGACTTCGGTGGAGGGTCGAGCCATTTGCATATTAATTTCTTGACGACGTTGTTTAGCGTAAGCTGGACTGAGCAGTTCTTGTACAGGGACTTTGATAAAATCGGGATCGCCTAAATATTTTGAGCGATCGCTGTAAGCAATCTTCATTGCTTCTACCATTAAATGTATCGCGTCTGGATGATGCCATCCTAAAGATTTTAAATCGGTGTCACCGATAATATTTAAAATCTGCAATAGGTGAACGCCTCCTGATGATGGTGGTGGCATTGAGCAAATTTTAGCTTTGCGAAAATTACCACAAATGGGAGTGCGCCAGATTGGTTTATAAGCTTTCAGGTCTTCGAGAGTAATTAAACCACCATTTTTTACCATATCAGAAGCGATCGCACGAGCAATACTTCCGGTGTAAAAACTTTGGGGATTTTCGGCAATTGCTGTTAAAGTGCGTGCCAAATCGCGCTGCACTAGCTTTTCCCCTGGTTGGTAAAATTCACCGTTGCGAGTGAAAATTTCCCGCGCTGCGGGATTATTGAGAACTACTTGCTTGCGGGGATCGTTTGCTTGCAGAGAACGCCAAGTTACCATATTGCTAAGAATAAAACCATCTTTAGCGAGTGCGATCGCAGGTTTCATTACCTCTTGCCAAGAAAGCTTACCATAGCGATGATGCACTTCATAAAGTCCCGCTACTGTTCCTGGTGTCCCTACTGCCAAATAACCATTAATACTTGCATTGGGACGCACCTTTCCTTCTGCCTCTAGATACATATTTCTTGTGGCTTTCAGAGGTGCGCGTTCGCGGAAATCTAGCGCTTTCATGTCGCCAGTTTTCTCAGAGTGCATCAGCAAAAATCCGCCGCCGCCGATTCCTGCCGAAAAAGGCTCAACTACAGAAAGTGCAAAGGTTGTGGCGACAGCTGCATCCACTGCATTACCACCTTTGCGTAACATCAAAATTCCTGCTTCACTAGCTAGGGGATGGGCTGAAACCACCATCCCCTTTTTGCTGCGTAGGGGTAAAGTTAAGGCGGCTGATGCGACTTGGCTGTAAAGTAAGACGGTGAAAGAAAAGATTGCCAGCGCAACTCGCTTGGGTTTAGTAACACTAAGCATTTTTATACCATTTCTCCTAAAATTTTATACTTGTTTAGCATCTTCGCGTGAGATTATTGATATGATCTGATTTGAAAATTTTACAGTACTTATAAATGCTATGTTGCGAAAAATAAGTAAAACATTTTTCAAAGCTTTAACTATTGGATTATGTATATCTAGTGGAAGCGTTTTATCTCAAACATTACCGCTATCCTCTAATTTAGTTGGTTTTAATACGCCTGAAGGTGAAAAATTATTATTTGAGAGTAAGTCCAATGAAGACTTCTTTCCGTTGAGTATGCAATTCACCACTCAAAATAATCAGGCATATTGTGGTGTTGCTAGTATGGTAATGGTACTGAATAGTCTAAAAATTCCAGCGCCAGAAGTACCACAATACAAGCCATATCGAGTATTTACTCAAGAAAACTTTTTTAGTAATTATAATACAAAAAAAGTGCTAACTCCCGAAGCTGTGTCTCGCGAAGGTATGACTCTAGATCAGTTAGGGCAATTACTAGCTAGTTATGGCGTTAAAGTTAATGTTTATCACGCTGCCGACACTAGTTTAGAAGAGTTCCGCAAACAAGCAGCAGAAAATTTAAAACAACCGCAAAACTTCATTTTAGTAAACTATTTACGCAAAGAAATTGGTCAAGAGAAAGGCGGGCATATTTCTCCTGTAGCAGCATATAATGAGCAAACAGATAGATTTTTAATTCTTGATGTTTCTCGTTACAAGTATCCACCAGTTTGGGTAAAAACAACAGATTTATGGAAAGCAATGCTTACAAACGATCCTTCATCTAAGAAGAGTCGTGGCTTTGTATTTGTAAGCAAAAACCTTTGATTTAATAATCTGTTAATTGGATTTATGAATCCTGCGATCGCTTACCCTGTATGTAAGTTATTTTGATGTTTCCTATTTTCCAGATAGAAATTCAAGGGCGATGCCTATGGCGGCAAGCTATGCTGATAACGAATGCATAAAGATTTCCTGTTTTATGCTGTCTCAAGTGTTCTTTACCTATTTGAAACTAGTAAGACTTATGCGTTGACAAACCAACTAAATTTTGTACAGTGCTTAAGGTTTAGATAGTCCTCAATACTCGGATAGTAATGTTTGTAAGCGAATTAAAGGGGAAATCTTTAATGAATAATTTGCGGCTCTATCTAAAGACTGAATAAAGTATGCCGAAAGCTGCAACTTTTGGCACATTATGTGTGCGATCAAACAGCACTAACTCGATTATTGACAACTAAAGTTACTCCAAAAATCGATTCAGGTAGGAAAAACTTATGGCAATTATTGGAACCAACGGTAACGATACCCTACGGGGGACTTATTACTACGAAACCCTAACTGGTGGCGGTGGCAACGATATATTTGTTTACGACGAGGACTCAGCCTACACCCCCATTCATACGATCACCGATTTCGGTGGAGTAGGTAAAGGTACAAACCCCACAGCAGCAGTCATAGCCGAAGTGGATACCCTAAGTTTATATAGTGACTTGACTGCCCAAAACTTGATCCTCACGCAGAATGGCAACAATCTGGAAATCAGCTTTCAAGGGTTTACTTTTCGCAAAATCATTTTGGAAAACTTTGCCCTAGAAACCCTGGATAACCTCACCAAATCCACTGGAGCCAGTGTAGATTTGGGCAATATTCTGTTTTATGGGCAAACTACCATCACTGACAGCTTTGATGTCTTCAATGCTAACTCCACCCAAAGCACTGTCTTTAAAAAAAACACACTCACCTTCCTAAACGACCTATCTAACAATGTTAGTGGATTTGACAATTCCAATGATGTCATCAATGGTCAAGGGGGCGATGACATTATTAAAGGCTTAAGTGGCGATGACTTTTTGAGAGGTGGTGCGGGCAATAATACTCTCAATGGTGGTGTTGGTGACGACTCTTTGGATGCTGATTTCCCCTCAGGCAATAATCTGCTTAATGGTGGCGATGGCAATGATTTTCTCACAGCCTCTGGCAGTTATGAGTACTACTCCGAGTACGGAAACGTCGACGATCGCTCTTTAGGCAATAATACCCTCAACGGTGGTGCTGGTGACGATACTTTGGATGCTAGCGGTTCATTCGGCGATAACCTCTTAGATGGGAGCGATGGCAATGATTCTCTCTCCATCTCTGGGGATGGAAGGAGTGCGGAGTACACATCGTCTAACTCTTACTCAGATGGCGATAACACCCTCAACGGTGGTGCTGGTGATGATACTTTAAATGCTAGTGGTTCATCAGGTGATAACCTGCTTTTTGGAGGTGATGGCAATGATTTTCTAGATATCTCTGGCTACCTTTACCTATATACTGACAACTACTTCAATACTCGTTCATCTGGCAATAACCTCCTCTCTGGGGGCGATGGCAATGATACTCTAACAGCCTCTGGTGCCACTGGTAATAACACCCTCAACGGTGGTAATGGCGATAATAGCTTTATAGGCGGCGGTGGTAAGGATAGCCTTACAGGCGGCGGTGGTAAGGATAAATTTGTTTACAAAGGCTTAATCAGAGGCCCGATTGGCGTACCAAGCATAGACCTGATTAATACTGGCACTCATACGATCGCCGATTTCGGTGGAGTAGGTAAAGGAATAAACCCCACAGCAGCAGTCATAGCCGAACTGGATACTCTGATATTCCAGGACAATATTGGCTTCATTGCCGACAATTTGCTTCTCAACCAGAATGGCACAACTTTGGAAATCAGCTTTCAAGGGTATGGTAATACCAGATTCATCCTCGAAAACTTTGCCCTGTCCAACCTTGATAACCTCACCCAATCTACTGGAGCCAGTGTAGATTTGGGCAATATTCTGTTTTATGGGCAAACTACCATCACCGACAGCTTTGATGTCTTCGATGCCAACTTCGCCCAAAGCACTGTCTTTAGAAAAAACACAGTCACCTTTTTAAACGACCTAGACAACAATGTTAGTGGATTTGACAATTCAAATGATGTCATCAATGGTCAAGGGGGTGATGACATTATTGAAGGCTTAAGTGGCAATGATATTTTGAGGGGTGGCAATGGCAATAATACTCTCAACGGCGGCGATGGCAATGATACTCTCAATGGTGGCATCGACAATAACACCCTCAATGGCGGGAATGGCGATGATTCTTTAAATTTCGACTCCCTATCTACGTTAGTAACTCAAACAGTAGACGGGGGAATAGGTAACGACACCTTGTCTTTCAGTTATAGCAGTGCTACCACAGGAATTACTTCAACTTTTGATGCGACTACTAACATTGGAGTAATTTCTTCGACGGCAGACACAACAGTGTTTAACTACAAAAATATCGAACAATTAAATATCACAGGTACAGACTACAATGATTATCTTGTGGGAAGCAATGGTAATGATACGCTTCGGTCAGGCAATGGTAACGATACAATAGATGGCGGCGCTGGTGAAGATTTCTTGGATATTAGTCTTTCAACAGGGAATCACCTTCTTAATGGAGGCAATGGCAATGATTCTTTACAGGCCTTGAGTTCTATTGAGGACGAATTCGGAAATTACGTTGAGGGTAGCATATCTGGCAATAACACCCTCAACGGTGGTGCTGGTAACGATATATTGTATGTTTCCGGTTCAGCAGACGAGAATCTATTAGATGGGGGCGATGGTAATGATTTTCTCTCTGTCTTTTCTGACGCCTCTGGTGAAAACACCCTCAACGGTGGTGTTGGTAACGATACATTGGATGTTTCCCTGTCAACAGGTAATAATCTATTAAATGGGGGCGATGGTAATGATTCCTTAATAGCCTCTTATGCCCCAGGTAATAACACCCTCAAAGGTGAAAATGGTGATGATACACTCAGAGGTGGCAATGGCGATGCTATCATCATCGGTGGCAAAGGTAATGATAGGCTCTTTGGGGAAGGTGGTAATGATACCTTTGTTTTCAGTAGTTTCAATGAAGGCCTCGATCTGATACGTGACTTCGGTGACTTTAATGAACCTAATGAAATAATTCAGGTATCGGCTGCTGGTTTTGGTAGCGATTTATCAGCAGGTGGACTTAGGGCAAATCAGTTTACACTTGGAGAATCTGCAACCACTAGCACCCAGCGATTTATTTATAACTCCACTACAGGTGCATTGTTCTTTGACCAGGATGGTAGTGCAGGCGCATTTACTCAGGTACAATTTGCTGAATTATCTGCTGGTTTGTCACTAACGAACAACAATTTTGTGGTTGTTTAATCGTTATCCTCGATGTAATGCGATGTCTGGCGACAAGCCGCTTCTCTACGTTCGCGCAGCGTGTCGCAGACAGACGCTACGCGCTAGTAGGGTAAGTTATGCTAACCCTGAATTACGAATTATTATAATCCCTTCGATTTGCGAAACTCCTGGACAACATCTTTAACATCACGTAATTCCCCCTCAACTAAATAATTTAATTGCCGCATTTCATCTGCCGAAATCTTTCCAGCGAGGGAAGCGATCGCTGTTTTTAATTCGGGATATTTTTTTAATATTTCTTGTCGAACAATTGGCACAGTCTCATAAGGTGGAAAATAATGTTTATCGTCCTTGAGTACAACTAAACCCAAACGAGAAATTTGCCCATCAGTGGAATTTCCTGCCACCATATCCACCTGTTTTTGAATCAAAGCACGATATATTAAACCCAAGTCCATAATTTGGGGTGGTTTAGCAAAACGTAAATCGTAAGTTTTAGCTAATCCTGGGAAACCATCTTCGCGTTCTAAAAATTCGTAACCGAAACCACCACGCCATTGCGGTGTATACTGAGTAGCTTCGGAGAGAGTTTGAATATTGTTGCGTTTGGCATCTTCACCCCGAATAATCATCGCAAAAGTGTTTTCAAAACCCAAGCTTGGCATCACTTCCAGATTGAATTGCTGGGCGTATATTTGTTTTATTTTTTCATAAACTTCTTTGGAGTCATTAACTGGTTTTTGCTTTAAAATTGCAGTCAACGCTGTGCCTGTATACTCAATATAAGCATCAATTTTGCCAGCACTGATAGCATTATGGCAAACAAAGGAACCGCCTAAACGAGGGCGACGAGTTACCTTTAAATTAGTTGTTCCTTCAATTTGCTGTGCTAAAAGCTCACCTAAAATATCTTGTTCAGTAAAATCTTTGGAAGCAACAATAATATTACCATTATTGCTACTATTATTTAAATTCTGCGTACAGCCAGTGATTAGCAGTAACACAGAAAAGCTTAAAAATAAAAGTGTCAAAAATCTTTTCATTATTAGCTTAATTTTTAATTTTTAATTTTTAATTTTTTCTCTATCCAGCCAATTACAAAGTCAGCTAGTAATGCAATTGCTGCCGCCGGAACTGCACCAGCTAAAATTAACTGATTGTTCACTACTGATATGCCGCGAAAAATAAACACTCCTAAACCACCTGCACCAATAGCCGCTGCAATAGTTGCAATACCGATGGCAATGACTGTTGCTACTCGCACTCCTGCCAAAATGACTCCCAGGGCTAAGGGAATCTCAACTTGCAACAATAATTGTCTATCTGTCATTCCCATGCCTCTCCCAGCTTCTCGAATCGCTGGATCTACGCCAGTAATACCTGTGTAAGTGTTACGAATTATCGGCAGCAAGGAATATACAGTCAGAGCAACAATTGCTGGTACTGCCCCAATTCCGCCAATTATGGGAACAGGAATGAGTAAACCAAACAGTGCCAAACTGGGAATAGTTTGAAAAATATTTGCTATGCCGAGAATTGGCTGGCGAAGATAGGTTTTACGTGTAATCAAAATACCTAAAGGAATGCCTACAAGTATGGCAATTCCAATGGCAATGCCTACCAAAAATAGGTGTTCTAGAGTATGCTGAAGGATTTCTGGGGCATACTTAACGAGGAAGAAATTTTTCATAAAGTATCTTGCAGGGAACGCAGACATTGAAGAAAGGCGAGGCTTTCTGGGTGTTGCGATCGCATAAATTCATCTGTCGTCCCTAATACTATCAATTCTCCGCCAGACATTAAACCAATTCTCGATGCTAAGACAAAGGCTTCTTGAATATCGTGGGTGACGAAAACAACTGTTTTACCTAACTCTTGCTGCAAATGCCGAAACTCTTGTTGCAGTTCTAGCCGCGTAATTGGATCGAGTGCGCCAAAAGGTTCATCCATCAATAACACTGGCGGATCTGCTGCTAAAGCCCTGGCTACACCGACTCTTTGCTTTTGTCCTCCCGAAAGTTCGTGCGGGTAACGCCCAGCGAATTGTGCTGGTTCTAAGCCTACTAATTGCAACAATTCATAAACCCGCATTTTAATTTGTTTCGGTTGCCAGCCTTCTAAAGACGGGACTAAACCCACATTGCCTTCGACAGTGAAATGGGGAAATAAACCAATTTCTTGAATAACGTAACCAATTTTTCGCCGCAATTTAATTTCATCCCATTCAGTTGTGGGAATACCATCAAATAAAACTTCGCCTTGTGTAGGTGTAAATAGGCGATTAATTAACTTCATTGTGGTGGTTTTGCCGCTACCACTGCGCCCAAGTAATACCAGTGCTTCTCCTTGACGGATGCTGAAGTTGAGATTTGACACCAATGGGCGATGATTGCGGCTAAAAGTGACATCGCGGAATTCGACGGCGGTTTGGTTATTTTGCGGCATGAGTGGCTTTTGATGGACGCTAGCTATTGTATTATGTGCTGATTTTGCTAGCCCGCTAACGCCCATTTGCTTTTCCTAAAATTCATCGGAGTGGCGATTTTCTCCAAAGTAGGGAGTACCTAAAGCTTTCGGGGGTGTAGATTTCCCCATTAATCCCACTAATGCGATCGCCTTCTCTGCATTTCTCAATGTTATAAGTTTAAGTTCCGAAGTCAGGCAACTTAATCAAATAACTCTTGCATTGCAGCTTAGGCACGATTTGCGATCGCTTGGCAGATATGTTTCATTCCATTTCAAACAGGATTTGTCACGATGGTCAGCAAGAAAATTGTAAGTAAGGGTGAGGATGAGATGAACACTGAAGCACTTTAATAGCAGTAAAATAATTCACTTTTTCAGCACGCTAATAACAAAATAAGCAATTTTAATTGCTAAAAACCTTGATTTTTAAAGCTCTTTGGGTAATAAACAGCCCTGATTTATAAGGGAGATTTCTGGGGATCTAAAAGCATTTGATACATCACTAAGAACTTTCAAGTAAAATATTGGCTTCTAGAGGATGGAGAATACCTTTCTCATGGTCACAAGTAGTTCTACTACTATAAAATTCTCTTAGTTGCTGCTTATAACTATCTAGATCAGTCATAACCAAATGTCAAATTTTCTACACTTTATAGTAACTCTTGTTGTGATATTGAGTTGCTCGCTGCTGAATCCAAGCCTGACAGCACAAGCCGCAACGATGGTCACTGAGCCTTGTCGAAGTGTTTACGAACAACGGCTAATCCACAGTCCAGATGGTATCGGCAAATACTACATGGGGCGGGAAATAGCCCAAGTTATGGGATACACCGGCGCTGGCTGGCTAGAACGTCCAAGTCGAGAGGGAGAAGAACAGCCAAGTCAGGTAGTCAGCCTGCTGAATCTGAAACCTAATGATGTGGTGGCGGATATTGGCGCTGGTACAGGTTACTTAAGCTTTCGCATCGCACCTTTATTAACAACAGGTAAGGTGTTAGCTGTTGATGTTCAACCAGAAATGTTGGAAATCATTGAGTTGTTCAAAAAAGAGAAAAATATCACCAATGTTGAGCCTGTTTTAGCAACTTTTACTGACCCCAACTTACCATCTGAAAGTATCGATTTGGCGTTGATGGTAGATGCTTATCATGAACTTGAGTATCCCCAAGAAGTGATGCAAGGAATTGTGAAAGCACTTAAACCAGGTGGTCGGGTAGTGCTGGTTGAATACCGGGGTGAAAATCCTTTTATTATGATTAAAGGTCTGCACAAGATGACTCAAAAGCAAGTCCGTAAGGAAATGCAAGCTGTTGGTTTGGTTTGGCGGGAAACTAAAAACTTGTTACCTCAACAGCATTTAATGGTGTTTGAGAAATCTGATTCTAGCAATTTATTAACAAAATGAAACTTGGATAGTATTTCCGTAGAAAAATATGTACCAAGCCATAATCAAGTAAGACTCCTTGCCAGAGCAGAAAATCATGGTCAACCTATTACTCAAGCAGCGAATTCCTCCTTTAGAGAATGGCGAAAGATTTAATGACTATTTTGGCATCAGTCTATTTTTTGGGGAATGAGACTGGCGCTTTTAGTTGCACTATCCCAAACAATCCAGTTAAGAGAACTATCTAAATCATCGGGGCTGTTTGAAACTTTGAAATATAGCTTTTCTTCACGTTTTCTTTCAATGGCAAAGTCGGCATTTTGAGCATAAGCGACTATAAAACCTTTGTCTCGCAAACAATACATCGCCCAGGCTTTCAATGATTGCTTGTATGGTTCGTGTGGGATTGGTGGTTTTGTGATTGTGTCTTCAATTACTTTAAAGATTTGCGTGAGATTTGCAGCCATAGTAGATACTTTTGTTATTACCCCTAAGTTAACTAGCTTCTGGATCGCAACGAATTTCAATCATAAAGCCATCTGGATCGTAAAAATACACTCCTCTACCAGTAGGACGAGTGACTGGGCCATGTGCGATCGCTATTTTATTTTCTCTGATCACTGTCACCGCGCGATCGAATAACTGCGGATCGATGTCAAAGGCGAGATGGTAGGCTCTGGTGAAGGTTTTTTCTGGGTCTGGATTTGGTGGTGATAATTCTGGTTCCCCAAATAAATCTAGGATTGTACCATCGGGGGTGATGAAGTTGGCTACTTTCCCAGATGCGACAAGTTCCACTAGAGTTGCGGGTACTTCGTCGCCTGTAAGTTCATGCAAACCCAGGATTGTGCCATAAAAGTAGCGCGAGGCTTGCATATCCTTAACGTTGAGGGCAATGTGATGCACTTTACGCAGATTTCCTGGCGCAAGCACACTGTTTAGGGATTGGGTGCTAGATAGCATAATCAAATAAATCTCAATATTTAGATAGAAGTTGAACTTTTTTTTAAAGTTTACTATTTCTAATAAAAATCTATCATGGCTTTTGATTATTCTTTAGACTTTAAAATTATTGATTTTCGCCAACATCCTGAACTCTATCGTGTTGGTAAGGGTGAGCAGGGTGTACTTTTGGTTGAACCATACAAATCAGAAATCCTTCCTTACTGGCGCTTCAAAACTCCTGAGATTGCTAGAGAGTCGAGTGAAAAAATATATAAGATATTTCTTGATTATTTAGAAAAAGATGATTTTGTCGGCGCAGATATGGCACGGAAATTTATCCAAATGGGTTATACTCGCTCTCGCCGTTATGCTAATCATAAAAGCGGCAGGAAGTATAAACAAAATTCCGAAGATTCAGGTTCCAAAAAAGAGATTCTTCCGTATGAAGTAGACCCAGTTAAAGCGGAATCAGCAGCAATATTTAAAGCCAAGTGGGTAGAAGCAAAGACAAATCAGAAATATCTCCAGCTTTTAGCTAAACATAAGCAGATGTATGAGCTAGAGTAAAGCACTATTAACTTTCAATTGAGCGGCTTTCGGAGAGTGTGTTACGTGAATGAACCTCTGAGCTTCGTCGCTGAACCTCTGAGCTTCGTTGATCAACCTTTGAGCTTCATTGATCAACCTTTGAGCTTCGTGAATGAACCTCTGAGCTTCGTCGATGAACCTTTGAGCTTCGTCGATGAACCTCTGAGCTTCGTCGATGAACCTTTTAGCTTCGTCGATGAACCTCTGAGCTTCGTGCATGAACCTTTTAGCTTCGTCGATGAACCTTTTAGCTTCGTCGATGAACCTCTGAGCTTCGTGAATGAGTCAAGAGGATTGATTGCAGAAACTTTTTACATTGTCGCCAATTAATTTAAGATTAACGCGATCGCTTTTCCCTACTCAGCAATCTAGCAATAATTATAGTTGCCTAAGCGATCGCATCTGGCAGTGTAATATTCAGGGATTGCATAAGCTGATTATATTGTCGTCAATTAATTTAAGAGTAACGCGATCGCATTTCCCCTTATTCCTCCACCTCAACTTGACTGCGGTCAAACAACCACCCATCGCCGACAATCTCCTCTAGGCGTTGATTGAGTCGGGGGAGAAAATATTCTGGATCATTTAGCCGTTGCTGAGTAAACCAATTACCAAACGCTTCCTGTGTTTCAATTCCTTGGCCACTTGCCGCATCTAATATAATCTTGAAACTATCCTCTTGAAGTTCCTCTAACTGGGGATGACCTTCACCTCGGCGGCTGCAAAAGAACATTGCCGTTGCTCCTAACACAGCTTCTAGTTCATCGCCTTGAGGCACTCTATTATATAAAGCACAGATAACTCTAATGGTTTGTCCTAAAGGTGCTTGAATTCTCAGCGTCAACCACATTGCTTGAGCTAGGTAAACCAAACCGTTACTTTCATCCGTTACGCCTAAATTACTCAGAGCTGTTACCAAATTACTATAAGCACTTATTTGTGCAAATGTGGAAACAACTTGCTCGTAGAGTGCGATCGCTTTTGGAATGTCCCCTTGTTGGGCGATTTGCAATGCCATGTTGTTGAGGGTAATGGCTTTACCTTTGACATCGCCAATCTGCTCAGATATTTCTAAGGATTGCTCCCAAAATGCGATCGCTTTTGAAATGTCCCCTTGTTGGGCGAATACCTGTGCCATGTTGCCCAGAGTAGTGGCTTTAAGTTTGACATCGCCAATCGGCTCAGATATTTCTAAGGATTGCTCCCAGAGTGCGATCGCTTTTGGGATGTCCCCTTGGTTGGCGAATACCTGTGCCATGTTGTTGAGGGTAGCGGCTTTTCTTGTTAATTCCTCTTCAGGGCAAAGGTCTAAAGCTTGCTGATAATGAGTAACAGCCTCTTGTACAAAACCCAAAACCGTTTCGGCACGGGCAATGGTTCCCAAGATACGGTAATCCTGAAAAACTGCCAGAACTTGCTTACATAGCTCTAAAGCTTCTACAAAGCGGAAATTATTCACCCAACTGTTTGCAATCGTATCTCCAACGCTGACAGAAATCTCCTGCTCATTTGCCAGCAGTCCCAAACGTACAATTTCCAGTTCTTCTGCTTCCGTGGGGTTATCATTCTCCTCCCACCAAGCTTGATGGATTTCCCTCACCGCTTGCTGTCGCGTTGCTTGCCATTCTTCCTGAATCAACACTTTTTCTAGCAACGATTCTAAAATTGTCGTCACCCGATAATTAGCTGGCTGGGTGGGGTGAGTGGTAGCAGACTCAACTAAGCTGAGGCTGACAAGCTTTTGCAGAGAAGCAAGAGAGGGGGAGATGGCGTTAATGATTTCAACAGTAACGGGCAAGTGAAACACACTCAAGCGTGCGAGAAACTTTCGTTCTTCCAATTCCAAGGCATCCAGCAGAGTTTGTGCCAAGATATTTTCGCGGAATTTCTGCTCAGTCGCTTCCAGCCGATTCAGTAATTCATCCGCCGCTATTCCTGGTTGCTGAATCACTTCTAACAGCCACTTTAGCAACCGGGGATTACCATCGGCAATGTGGATAATTTTCTGAGTTCTTAACTGTTGCCTAACTTCTTTATCTAAAGGAAAGCAGATTTTATCAATATCACTACTGCTCATGGCTGCCAAAGATTCCAAATGCAGGCGATGAGGTGGCAAAATGTCTTCTTTCAAATAACGACAGGTGACAATCAGCCGACTTTCTGCCCCATTTTCCTCCAATGCCGCACAAATCGCCCCTAAAATCTCGTAAGCCTCTGCCGTCATCCGCAGTGAGCCATCTTTAACGGGGATATTTTGCTCAAAGTCATCCAGCACCAGCAGTAAGGGTTGGTTGTGTTCTTTTTCTATTGCTTCAAAAAAGTTTTGCAATCGTCCTTTCAGAGACATCTTTGGTTCATTCAAAAGTGCAGGCACATCTGCAAACCGCTCATATTTATTAGAAAGCTTATTCAGCAAACCTATCTCATCCAAAGGGCCAATCACCACGACTCGCGCAAAATTAGAACGCTGCATTTGCACCCGCGTACATAACCGCGCCGCTAGAGTACTTTTGCCCAGTCCACCCATCCCCGCAATAAACACGCCTATTTGGTCGCTGGTTTCCTGCAAAGCCTTGAGACAGCGTTGCAAAGGTCGTCTGCGTCCGACAAACTCAAACTGACTGGCAACTTTAACTTGATTATTCTCATCCAAAAATTCTTGCTCTGACGGTGTAAACTTCAGCTTTTCACGATTTCTTGTTCTCAGAGGTGTTACCAGTTCTGCAATGGGGCGCGTATCCCGATACATCCGCAACAGATGCCAGTCGGTGCATTCTTTCTCAATCATCTCCTCCTGCGCCGCTTTCACCGCTTCTTCAACAGTTGCCCCCGTCGCCAAAGCTTGATAAAGTGCCTGTGCCGCTACAATACCCGTGTCGTCATACACCGGACGCGCCCAGCCTAAAACTATACCTGCCCCCGCCTTCACCAATGCTTGCGCCATCGAGGGTACTGTCCCTTTGTTAGCAACCTGTCCCGTATGACAACCAGAGAGAAAAGTTACACGCGGCCAGCGTCCCCGAAAGGCTTTAGCGAAATCATTGACGGTAGTAAGTTGCATATTCCCCACCTCATCTTCAGTGATGAAGCACGGGGTATTGTCTGCCAGTTTTGTACCTTTTGGCAGCAAATAGCTATAGCTTTGTTGGGTATAAATTATCCCGTGTCCCGTGAGGTGAAAAACATCAAAATAGTCTTCTTCGTAGGATTTCACCAAATTGGCTAACTCTGCAACCGAGCCGCTTTCCTCGACAATCAACGCTAAAGGCTGATCCTTAGTTGCTTGCAAAATCTTTGCTTCTTCCTGCTCAAACCCTAGTAATGGAACTCTGGGATCTTCAGGAGAAGTCGCCATGAACAGCAACCGCAACGGGCGATTTTGCACGTCAATCACTTGGGTTTGACGCTGCTGCACAGAACGCACTGGTAAAACGGAAAGATTCTGGCGTTCTATTAAAAACCCACTGCCATCATCTAGCAATTCCCAAGGCAAATGTGCCAATCCCAACGCTACCCGTTCTGTTTCCGGGTTCAACCCCTGCGCTTCGCTGGTTTGAATTAAATCTAGATTAATCGTTTGCTCATCCGTTTCATCCAGCGCCTTTCTCAGCCATCCTTCTTTACCATCCAGCCATTGATAAAGTTGCCGTCCCAACTGGGTGAGATAGGGTAAGCGATCTCTTTGTTGAGCATAATAATTTTGCTCGCTCAAATCAATCAGCGCTGCCAACTCTGTTTTATCCAGGCGACGAGAGCCATAATCACAGCGCAGTTCAAAAGTCTGCTGTTGACTGAGAGCGAAGGTGAAGTTTAGGGGCATGGCTGACAGCAGTAGTTTCCACAGTAACCTTCACCGTATTATCACCTTTTTCCCGAAATTATCGCCGATATTCGTCGCCACAATCGCCGATTAGCTGGTACAAATCGCGTGATTGTCGAGATACTGCACTGATGCGATCGCGATCGTCTTCATCTAAATTAAAACTAAATACTTTGGCGTTATCTTCTATATGTTCAGATACACCAAGTCTTGCACCAACTATCACACCGCCCACAGTTGGCTGATCTAAAATGTAACGTACTGCCACATTAGAAATACTTACCCGATGCTTATTAGCAATTTCCTTCAGGATAGCCAGCAATTCTTGAAATAATTGCCAACCACCCCAAGCATCGATCATATTTTTATATTTTTTCAAACTAGCAGTGGAGAGATCAAATCCTTGTGGTTCCGGTTTACCCAAATAGTTTTCTGATAACAAACCGCCGCACAGCGTACCGTAAGTAAAAAGCTTTATGTCATGCTGCTGACAAAACTCCACCATATTAACTTCAGGACGGCGGTCAATAAGCGAAAATTGCACTTGGTTAGAAACGATCTTGATGCCTGCTTCAGTAATAATCGTCAAGTTTTCCGTGTCAAAATTAGTTAAACCTAAATGCTTAATTTTACCCTCGCTCTGAAGTTCAGCTATATATTTGAGGGCATCCAGGTAATTTTTATCCTGATATTCCCACCAGTGAAATTGCATCAAATCTAACGATTGCACATTCATTCTTCTCAGGGAAATATCAATATTTTCCTCGACGAGTTTTTTCGTCATTTTACCTGGACGAGGAACCCATTTCGTAAAGGCTTGTACCTGAGATAAAGCATCTTTCCCACGAGTATCAATTAGTTGACAGCGAAACTCACCAATAAAATCTTCCGCAGGGCCATAATGATCTGCTAAATCCCAAGTAGTAAAGCCAGCATCTACATATTTGAACATAGTCTCAATAGCGGCTTGGGGATTGATCTGTCCGTGTCCGCCGGATACTTGCCACATCCCATTTAATATACGGCAGATGTTCAAATCGGGAGTAAATTGGAGACGACTAGCTGCGGGTAAGTTCATTTTCAATTTATGAGTGAAAAGTTAGGAATGGGAAGACTTAACAATTACTAATAGATAAATCATAACTGATAATTCCTAATTCCTAACTTATAACTTATAACTCCTAACTTTTTAATGCCAGCCTTTTTCAGCTTGTTCGAGAACGTAAGCAGCAACGTCTTGAATTTGCTGTTCACTGAGGCGTTCTTTGTAGGCTGACATATTATTTTTACCATTGGTAACTATAGATGTAACTGCCTCTATTGAATCCATGCCATACTTTTTAAGGGCTTGCTTTTTGAGATTTTTACCTCGCCTAATTATGTTGCTGCCATTGATATGACAACCAGCACAATGAACACTAAATATTTGTTCACCGTTAACTGTATCTGCTGCACTAACAGGCAAAGTAAAAGTACTGATACATAACAAAAACGTTACTAATACTAATGTAAGTAGCTTCTTCAATGAACTTCTCCAAATGTGGACAGACTAGTTGTAGCCATAAGTATCAGAACCAATACTAGAGGGATTCAAAGTCAGTTGTAAATCCAGCAAAACTTGCACAATCTTCTTGAAAAGACTCTGCATCACTAACATCCTCAATTTTATAAGACATGATGCGCGTACCATCTGGCATTTTTTTGGAACCAATTAATTCACCTTGATATTTCTCTGCGATCGCTTTAAAATCAACACCATAGATTTTCCAAGCATCACCCGAACAAGTAATATTTACTCGCCACATATTTCACTTCCAATTACTAGCACTAAATATTCATCATCTCATAAATGGGCAACATACTACACATCATCTCTTTGGTCCTAGAATTTTCTATCTAAAGGAAGTACCTATCCCGATCGGGCTACGCCATAATATGGGTGTAGGAACATTTCTAGAAAATTTTATCCAAATTAGTTAAACCCAAGAGTTGAAAATGCCTAACAATATCAAGCAACAAATTCAAGCCGACTTGCAACAAGCAAAAGAAACTGGACAATTAAGAACTGAGCGGATTCGAGAAATAGTAAAATCCGCAGTTTCTCAAGTAGCTTCTGAATTTAAACAAGGTTCTACTGAAGTTCGCAGCCTTGTTAGAGATGCAGTTTCTGCTGTAATTGAAAACTTCCAAGAAAAAGGTAGCGAACTTAAAGAAAAGGGTACTGAACTCAAAGATGAAGTGACAGCTTCCATTGAAGGAGCGCTGGAGGGTATTAATAGCACAAGACACGAAAGTATTGCTCAAACTCAAACAGATATAAAAAGGTTACAAGCTCAACTGGATGGTGAAGAAGAACAACTCCAACAAGAGGTTGATGTAATTTTGGCAGAAATTGAAGAGACGGGTAAGGAAAAACCTGCGAGTACCAAAACAGCAATTGATTCTGCTGTCAATGCCCTTAAAGATAGTGAAGAAGTCGGATTATTAAAGAAACGTTACGCGCAACTGCAAGCGCAGCTAGCCATTGTCCGAGCTAATATGGCTGCACGCTATGGCGGACGTAATATGGAGGTTCAAGATTATCTAGACGAGGCGAAACACTGGTACGATAAGGCTCGTCCTCAAGCAGAATCTATGGCTGTACAGGTAGAACAGAAGCGATCGCAGTTAGAAGATAAACTGGGTGAAGCTGGTACATCTCTAGCTAGAAAAGAGCGCCAAATCAAACAAACATTGAGAGAGTTACTTTTAACGGCGGCTGATTTATTCAAAGATAAGGAACCTGCTACTAAAGAGCGGGAGACTATTCATAAATAGGCTGCTTTAGCATTTAATTGACTGAGAAAAATAGGGTGGGAATTTTCCACCCTCTTTTGTTGAAACAACAGTTTTATTAGACTTCTTGCATGAATCAATGAGCTTTCATCCTAAATTCCTCTCCCAAGCTTGGGAGAGGGACTTTCAAATTGACTCCCCTCCTCCCAATATT
>JADEXV010000119.1 GCA_015206945.1 Nostocales cyanobacterium LEGE 12452
GCATTGACGGGGGGGGGGTTCTTCGAGTTTAATAAGTAATCACTCGGATTTGATATAACTTGCATCAAGACTACCGCAAAGGTGAGCATCTCTGCGGTAGTTCTAAGTTAACAACTATTGAAGTAGAACAAAAGAGCCTAGTCTAGCTGAATTTGCTACTTTCAGTTATCCCCGATTCTAGAAAGCTATTGAAAGTTCTTGGACTTACCTAACCGAACGTTTCCACAACACTCAACATGAAATTAATCCGTTGCTCAAACTCTAGTTTTTTGACCAATGCGACAAATTCATCCGTTTCACCAGGAAGTTGATAGTTCGAGGGCACTTGAATTATGGTTCCATTATCCATTCCTTGTGCCAGCAGAAACCAAACGTCTAATTTGGCATTGGGACTTAGACTATTATAGGTTTGGCTGATATCGTTAGCAGCACCATTAATGATGTCGCGTTGAGCTTGCAGTTGCTCTTCTTTAGACAAGTCCAAGAATTTGTCAAACACTGCTTTGGCAGGAGCTTCAACGCTTGGAGGAGGTGCTGGTTGTAGCTGCTCTTTAAGATCGAGATAACCGAACCAAAGTAGCGCTAGCTGAGTATCTACATCAAAACGTTGAAAAGTTTCTAAAGCTGGTCTTGTTGCTTCATCAATTGTGTAAGTCATAAAAAAACTCCAACAAAGTTAAGGCTATTTTGATTTCCTCAGTGACTCACTGAGAAAATTGCTTTCAGTACTTCATACAACTTAACGAACAAATCCAGATAGATAACCCTACTTAGGGTAGGTATAGGACTTATTACATAAGACAGATAGAGATAACTGAAATTGCTAGTTACAAAAATGCCTGCTTCGATGTATATGAAAGCTAAGTAACGTCTGTGACTCTAAGCGATCGCTTAAAGGAGTTCCTGATTATAATGCAATCACAAATATGAGAATGCCAACTAAAAGTAAAACAAAAGTCACTGTTTGGGTAGTGGAAAAAGGGCAAGTACGGCCTCGTTTAGACCAACTCACCACCGAAGAACCTTTAGAAATTCGTCTTCTCCCTTTCCAGAAGACGGTAGCTGTAACAATGCGGACACCAGGGGCAGATTTTGAACTAGCTGCTGGTTTCCTCTACAGTGAAGGAGTCGTTAATAGCAGAGAAGATATCCGACGTATCAGCTACTGCGTAGATGAATTGGTGGATGGTGAACAGCGCCATAATATCGTAAATGTGGAACTGCGGGATGGGTTGATTCCAGACTTACAGCCTTTGGAACGTCATTTCTACACAAGTAGCGCCTGTGGGGTGTGTGGTAAAGCTAGCCTTGAGGCTTTGCGTTTGCGGGGATGTCCAGTGATTCCTTCTGGGCCAACAGTAACACCTGAGATCATCTACAGCCTACCAGACAAACTCCGGGCTGCTCAAGGTATCTTCACTGCTACAGGGGGTTTACACGCTGCGGCTATCTTTGATGCTCAAGGACAACTGTTAAATCTGTGGGAGGATGTTGGACGACACAATGCTTTGGATAAATTGATTGGTACAGCTTTGCTCAGTGACGAATTGCCTTTAAATAATTGTATTATTCTGGTAAGCGGACGCTCTAGTTTTGAGATTTTGCAAAAGTCTACAACTGCTGGAGTTCCTATTGTTTGTTCTGTTTCTGCTCCTAGTAGTTTAGCCGTGTCTGTCGCCAAGGAATTTGGGATTACCTTAATTGGATTTCTGCGCGGAGAACGGTTCAATATTTACACTGGTTTGCAAAGAATAAATGCTGCTTAGAGGATGCTTTAAAAGTTCTTTTGTATACATCTAGCCCTTGGAGATCCCCCTAAATCCCCCTTAAAAAGGGGGACTTTAAGACTCTTATTCCCCCTTTTTTAAGGGGGGTTAGGGGGGATCAAGAAATATTTGATACTTCTCAGACATCCTCTTAAGAACATTTCCCTAGTGGCGAGGCTAAATTGTTGCAAAAAAATTGTAGGTTGGGTTAAGGAACGAAACCCAACACTCCCAATACGTTTATGTTAAGGTTTTTTGATTAAAACTATAAATCACAAAGACACGATAAATCGCCGTCTCTTGCCTTTTCAATCTTGTATTTTAGCTGTCTTGAGCCAAGATATTGAGCCGTTAATTGCTATAAACAACAAAATTAGATAAAGAAGAGCAACAAATTTAACTTCTTTAACGTAATACAACCAAATAGCAATAACATCAACAATAATCCAGTAATACCAACTTTCAATCCTTTTTTTTACCATGAGCCACATAGCAGTAAAACTCATGATTGTTGTAAGTGCATCTAAATAAGGAAAAGAAGCTTTCTCTATAAATATTGCAGGGAGTAACAGATGAATTTGACTCATCAAAGCTCCCGTTGTAAATGAAACTGCTATTGTAATTGCTGCAATCAAAACAATTTTACGCGGTGAACTATATCGAACCGACAAAACCTTACCAGTATCAGGTTCTGGTGTAATCCATCTCCACCAACCATACACACTAATAATTAAGTAATATACTTGTTCTAACATATCCGAATACAAACGGATTTGATAGAAAAGTACCATGTATAGCAATACGCTGACTATGCCAACAGGCCAAGTCAGAATTTTCCTTTGAGAAATTAGCCACACCGACCATAGAGAAAAAATCGTTCCCAAAAATTCTACATAACTCATGGGATATCCCAGAAGATTGAAAGCGATAGTATTTACACTCCAAAATTCAATCATATTAATACACTTTATAAAATAATTTTATTGAAAATTAAGTCTCCCAAATTGCTATACTTTTGGTAGCGAGATAATACTTTTTTAACCAGAAGGATACGTGTATTTAGGTCGCCATTTAAGCGAAAAAATGGAATTTTTCTAATAATTAAGTCGCTCTCAATCTGTTTTTGAAATATGCTACGGTTTGCTTCTCCAGAACGATCCCAGGTATCATCGTAGGGTATATCTGAATCGCAAAGAAATACTAAATCATAGCGCGACATGGCTTGATGAGCAAGTTCTGCTAACTCTGGGGCAACAGTTTTGTGGTAATACAATGAGAATTGATAGGTTGTCAATGCATTGGTATCTGTAAATAAATACTGGTTTGCTTGCAATAAGAGAGCTTCTTCACGTACTAAATGGCCTTTGGCAATTTCCACAAGTTGAGAGAGCGAAAGTTGCCTATTAATTTGATATTTTTCCCAATACTCGCGCCCATACTCCGGCATCCATACAGTGTTGAACTCTTTAGCTAATTGTGATGCAATGGTAGTTTTACCAGTTGAAGGAGCGCCCAGAAAAACAATGTTGGCGATCAGATCGCGGTACACATCAGGATGTAAATACTCTCGAAATGCATAAGTGTCTTTTCTTACTTGCGTTCCAGAAATTGGAAAAGTTTGGCGATCGCAATCTACGAGGCGATTAACTGCTCCCAGCGCCTGACTTACGTGTTCACCATAAAATTCACTACAGTAAAAGTGGGTAATTTTTTTGGATTTTAATTGTTTCAGAATGTAATCTTCGTGCTTTTTCTTAATCTCAGGAGTATCACCAACCTCAGTTGGCCCATCCCACGCTTCAATCACCTGGATTTGCGGGTAAATTTGACGCAGCCAATTCGCTCGAACTGTTAAAGGAATAGCAGTCAATTCTCGACACTCATAAATCATCACAAGTACCTCATCCATCTCTGCTAAGGCTGTTTCAATCACCAATTGATGCCCTTGATGGAGAGGCGCGTATTTACCTAGTGTGAGTCCGGATTTACGAGTCATAATTTTGACTTTTTATAGAGCCAAGTTAATACCAATTTGAAAAATGATTGGGTAATTCGGGTTTAATAAGCAATCAAAATGTCACAGCTTCTACACATAACCAAGGGTGGTTAATTCGTAGAAGCTGTAATTAAACTTGACGGTTTTTAAAAGTGGAGATGAAATATTAGCTAATTTAGTCCATCAGATGCTGCTGTACTTTGGAAACTAGTTCATTTGTCCAGTAGTTGGTGAGTTCGGCATTGGCTGCTTCCACCATTACTCTAATGACTGGTTCTGTGCCAGAGGCGCGAACCAAAATTCTGCCGGAATCGCCCATTGCAGCTTCCGCAAGAGCGATCGCTTCTTGCACAGGTTGGCAATCTTGCCATCCCAAACGGCGATCGCGATCGACAACGCGCACGTTGCGCAACAATTGTGGATAGGTTTGGAAGCTTCGATCTACTAATTCGCTCAAGGGAACACCCGCCTCTTTCACCAAAGATGCGATGTGTAATGCGGTTAACAAGCCATCCCCAGTCACGGCATAGTGACGGCAAAGAATATGCCCTGATTGTTCGCCACCTAGCATTCCCCCAGTCCGCTGCATTTCGGCTTGCACGTATTGGTCGCCAACTGCGGTACGAATTAAGTTACCACCAATTTGCTGCCAAGCTTTCTCAAAGCCTAAGTTGGCCATGACTGTAGATACAATCAAGTTGTCTGGCAATTGTTGGTTTTGTTGTAAGTGGCGTCCCCACAGGTAGAGAATGTAATCGCCGTTAACTTGCCTGCCTGTATTGTCTACTGCTAAGACGCGATCGGCATCGCCATCAAAGCCAAAGCCGATGTCGGCGTTGTGTTCTTGTACCGTAGCTGCCAGAATGTCTAGGTGGGTGGAACCACAGTTAACATTGATGCGATCGCCATCTGCTTCGTTATGCAAGCAGATTACCTCCGCCCCCATTTGTGTAAATACTGATGGTGCTAACCCAACTGCGGCTCCCCATGCCAAGTCTAAAACAATCTTCATTCCCTGAAGATTCAAGGCACCGTTCAAGGGTTTTTTCAACGCCGAGCTATAATCTTCCACTAACTCGAAACGTGAGTAATGCCGTCCGCAATTACTGACTCTAGCGATCGGTGATATCTTGCCACGCAGTCCCGCTTCAATTTCTGTCTGCAATATTTGCGGCAACTTCCCACCATTGGCACCAAAAACCTTAATTCCATTGTCTTCTGGAGGATTGTGGCTGGCAGAAATCATCACTCCGCCGATGGCATCACTGATACTGGTGAGATAGGCAACGCAAGGAGTGGGGCATAATCCCAAATACCAAACTTCTAACCCCGCTGCTGTTAACCCTGCACTCAAAGCCATTGCCAGCATATCGCTGGAGTTTCTAGAGTCCTGTCCGAGAATGACTGGCCCTACTTTAGTAGCATGGTTACGTAAAACAATCCCCGTCCAAAAACCAACTTGCAATGCTAGAGGCGCATTCAGTAATTCTCCGACTCGTCCGCGAATCCCATCTGTGCCAAATAAGGGATTTGCTGGTAATGGAATTAAATTCAGTCCAAAACTGCTCTCAATCCCTTTGCCCAATCCCTCAACTTCAGAAGTAGAACCTCCAGAAATGCCCGATGTCCGAGTTATAGATGAAACCATATTTTTAAATACTCCTCACAATCACACTGAAAAATAGCACTTAAGACTTTATTCAGCAATTTTGACATGCTTTTTATCTTTAGAAATTCATTCTAGATCGAGCCATCTATACGTAATAATACTGAAGCTTTCTTTCTTTGAGTGTAAATCTTTGATAAAGTCAGTATTGGTTTTTACGTTATTAGTAAAGTCTCCACATCTTAGCTAATTATTCCTTTTATGCCGACAACTTTCGTTTTGATTTTTTTCTTTTTTAGTTCACACTTTGCAATGCTACCAACCAAAAAGCGTGTAATAAACATTACCCTAGTTTGATCGCAAAAATTTTCGCCAAAGCTGAGAATGAAAGCAAAATTCACCTAATAACAACAAAAAATCAAAATACTGAAATCTAAAGTTCTGTTCTCTTAGCCTTGCTGCTGTGTAAAAAACTACAAAATCATTCCAGCTTAAAAAATTTTAATATAAATTCTCATCAAATAGTTTTAAGGTAACGTTTTAATGGCTATTTTTAGCCGTTAGTGAATCAAAACTCCGGCAGTAAACTTTTTAAAGTTGAGAAATTTAGCATGAGCAGCAATTTAGCAACCAAATTACGTGTAGGCACTAAGAAAGCCCACACAATGGCAGAAAATGTAGGTTTTGTCAAGTGCTTTTTAAAAGGAGTAGTGGAAAAGAACTCTTACCGGAAACTTGTTGCTAACTTCTACTTCGTCTACTCAGCGATGGAAGAGGAAATAGAAAAGCACCGCCAGCACCCAATAGTTTCTAAAATTAACTTTCCTCAGCTAAACCGCAAGCATAGCTTAGAGCAAGACCTGAGTTATTATTTTGGCGCAAACTGGAGAGAGCAAATCAAACTATCTCCCGCAGGTGAAGCTTATGTACAACGCATCCGAGAAATATCTGCTACAGAACCGGAATTGTTAATCGCCCATTCATACACTCGTTACATAGGTGACTTATCTGGGGGACAAATTCTCAAAAATATTGCTGTAACAGCAATGAATTTGTCTGATGGACAAGGAACAGCCTTTTATGAGTTTCCAGAAATTACTGATGAGAAGGCATTCAAAGCCAAATATCGGCAAACTTTGGATGAATTACCCCTTGACGAGGCGGCAACCGATCGCATCGTTGATGAAGCTAACGCCGCCTTTGGCACGAACATGAAGCTATTCCAGGAATTGGAAGGTAATTTGATCAAGTCGATCGGTGTGATGCTGTATAATAGTCTTACACGGCGTCGTACACGTGGTAGTACTGAACTCGTCACAGCTGAGTAAGTAACTCTGTTGAGATTGCGGAGTATGGTGTGTGGAGTTATAAGTCTAGATAGCCTGATGAAAGGTAATTCATAGGTGTTTCTGGCGAAAGAGCGATCGCTGCTCAAAATATTTAGGGGCAATAGCCTTGTGACTGCTTTTGAGATGTGAAAGTAAGCATTGGGAGATTGCCCCTCAATTATGTATGTTTAAGAAGCAATTAAAGTCTTGAGAGCCTCTTGAGCATCAGCGTTTTCTGGATCTATTTTTAATGCTTGCTGAAAAACTGTTGTGGCCTCTTGTTTTGAGCTATCACCTTCATCATAGGAAATCTCTCGGCCAAGTTTGATGTAAAGTTCAGCCATTTTGCGACGTGGAATCATATTTGCTAGCGGCTGATAAAAAGCCATGACAGCAGCAAAGCCTTTTTGCTTATAAAGTGGCAAATTGATATTAGAGCAGGTGTCATAACTGCCTTCACCAGTTTTTACCACCTTTTGGCAAATTTCCAGAGCTTCATCTAGATTCTCCTGTTGAGCTAGTGCTTGACTCAAGTTACTGTAATAATAATCCGTAGGTTCTTTGGCAGCAGCTTGGCGGTAAAGAGCGATCGCTTCTTCTGGTTTTTCTTGTTTCATCAAGATATCGGCCAGTTGTATATATGTTGAAGTCTCAGGTTTGATTTTAATTACTTGGCGGTAAGCAGCAATCGCTTCATTGACGAAGCCACGCTCTAACGAAAGTGATGCCAAACGCTCATAATAGACTTCATTTGTGGAGTCATTTTTACTTGCTTGACGATAGATAGCAACTGCTTCTTTATATTCCAGTATTTCACCCAGATAGTAGTAAGCCAGATAACTCTTAGGATCAATTTTCAATGCCTCGCGGTGAGCAGCGATCGCCTCTTCTCGTTTGCCTAATTTACGCAAGATATCACCTAAATTGTTGTAATTATCTGCATCAGGCTGAAGTTTCAGCGCTTGACGGTAAGCTAAGAGCGCTTCCTGTGTATTACCAATTTCCATCAGCTGTGAAGCTAAAGTGTAGTAGTAATACGTGCTACTTTCAGGCTCAAGTTTAATAGCTTGACGAAAAGCGGCGATCGCTTCTGTGGGTCGTCCCTTTTTTGCGAGAAAACTACCTAAACTGACGTAAATATCGGCATTGGGGTTTAATTGCAACACTTGGCGATAGGTAGCGATCGTCTCTGCAATCTTGCCTTGGTTAGATAGGATATCTGCCAGCTTGGTGTAAGCAGATATGTTTTTGCGATCGCGCTCAATCAAACTCCGCCAAATATTAGCGGCTTCTTCATAATTTTTCACTTCTTCGGCAGATGTTGCTTTTTGTTCCAACTCCTCTACCGTTTGTGCCACACTGATTTGAGGAATTAAAGCCAAACCTAAACTCAACAAAAACGGGAATATTTTCAGGTTTACCATAGACTTTCAGCTTAAAATAACTAAGTCAATCTTCAAACCAAGCTTAATCTCAGTATTTAAGTTTGTAACCCGTAAAACTTACCATACTGGGTAAATCAGGCAAAAATATGGCTACGAAAATTCCTGTCACAGTAATCACAGGCTTCTTGGGTAGTGGAAAAACCAGCCTAATTCGCCACCTGCTACAAAACAACCAAGGACGGCGCATTGCTGTTTTAGTCAATGAATTTGGCGAACTCGGTATTGATGGCGAATTATTAAAATCTTGTCAAATTTGCCCCGAAGATGGTGAGGGTGACACTAATATCTTTGAATTAACCAACGGCTGCTTATGCTGCACCGTGCAAGAAGAGTTTTACCCGACGATGCAAGAATTAATTAAGCGGCGGGATAGCATCGACTGCATTTTGATTGAAACCTCTGGTTTAGCTTTACCAAAACCACTGGTGAAGGCTTTTCGCTGGCAAGAAATTCGTAACGCCGCCACTGTAGACGCGGTGATTACTGTGGTAGATTGTGCGGCGGTTGCAGCCGGGACATTTGCTAGCGATCCAGAAGCGATCGCAGCCCAACGCCAAGCAGATGATAATCTAGAACACGAAACACCCTTGCAAGAACTGTTTGAAGACCAACTTGCTTGTGCAGACTTGGTGGTGTTAAATAAGATTGATTTAGTAGATGCCGAGACAAAAGCCAGAGTTGAGGAATTGATTAAGCAAGAGTTGCCCAGAGTGGTGAAAATTGTCGAGAGCGATCGTTCTCAACTAGACGCATCTATATTATTAGGATTCCAAGCCGCAGTCGAAGACAATTTAGATTCTCGTCCTAGTCATCACGATACAGAAGAAGACCACAATCACGACGAAGAAATTACTTCAGCTAATTTAATTTTGGATCGTACCTTTGACCCCGAAAAGCTGCAACAGCAGTTGCAAACATTGGTACAACAACAAGAAATTTACCGGATCAAAGGCTTTGTCGCAGTGCCTAATAAATCCATGCGCTTAGTGATGCAAGGTGTGGGAAACCGATTTGATAAATTTTACGATCGCCCCTGGAAACCAGAAGAAGCTAGGCAAACACGCTTAGTTTTCATCGGTCGTGATTTGAATTCTTCAGAAATCGAATCACAACTTGTAGCTTTATAATTATACCCAGATCCCCAACTTCTTAAATAAGTCGGGGATCTTTCTCCTGAGAGTTACTAGTTATGAATAATTAGTTGATTCAAAACAAAAATTCTTCACTTTACAAATATATGACGATTTCTCAACTATTTAATGTTGCCAACCTTTTTGTTTTGCCATTTTGGGCGTTGATGATTTTATTGCCGAACTGGAAAGTCACACGGTGGATAATGTCATCATATCTACCTTTTGTGCTGTTAGCAGGAACATATTTATATTTGTTTATTAGCAGCATTACTCCAGAAAATGCTCAAGCTTTATCGAATCCTCAATTAGCTGATATTGCACGGTTTTTTGCAGATGAAACAGCTGCGGCAACAGGTTGGATTCATTTTTTAGTGATGGATTTATTCGTCGGTCGCTGGATTTATTGGGAAGGACAGAAAACAGGTGTTTGGACAATTCACTCTCTGGCTTTATCTTTGTTCGCTGGGCCGTTGGGATTACTGTCTCACATTTTAACTGACTGGATTACTAAGAGATTTTTCCCAAAGTTTCAGCAGAATGAAAAGGCGACATTAGCAGAACAAGAAGTACCGTCAACTGGCACATAGCAATAGGGGCACACATCTGTGTACCCCTACTAATGATAATTGCTAATAATTTGCTTCTATTAGCAATTATCTCATTTTAAAATCATTAACTGTTGCCGTGTCTATAGTCAGCATCTATCCAGCAGCGTGGTAGAACTTCACCTGAAGGAAAAACAAGATTTTGTTTTTTAAAAGTTTCAGGTTGCTGTTCTTCTTGACCTTCTTGATCTTTTGCCTGAACAACATCAGTATTCGGGTCAATTAATTCCTGAATTTCAACAATTTTTACCAATTCGCCACTATCTTTGACTTGTAAAAGCATAGAAATTGCCTCAATAGATTTGCATGAAAGTTAAGAGCAAGTTTAAGATAAACTCATTCTCGTCTCAACCAATTTAGAAGGTCGAGATTCCTTAATTGTTAAAGGAAATTTTTACCAGATATGCATAAACAAATTACACAAAATTTATCTATGTGTCTCTATGGTTTTTATTTTTATAAAATTGACACGACGAATTAATCCTCAATTCAGCATTTCAAATCAAATCAGGGAATACTGACCGAGAAAATTGTCTAATTCAAATAATCTTGGTTGTAGAGATTAGATTTCGCGTTGATATTTTTCTAAAATATCAACTAATGTTACTTGGCATTGCAGTGGCAATAAATCACTTAAAGGAAGTTCGCTTCTACCGCCACCAATTTTGACTGTAATTGATTTCAAGACTTTTAAAACTTGATCTTCACTTACATTGTTGGAAGTAATTAAGGGATACAACTGTTCCGCAACCAGGGTGTGCAGTTTGGCATTAGATAAATAAAGATGCCATTTGGCAATGTCTATATAGACATTTTCGCCAATTTCAGCTGCTAGGGCTTCCAGTAGTTCTGTGGTGTTAGTCTTTGCCATAAAAATAACCCTACGTTAAGAAAGAGTGCGAAATCTCAGGCTTTTTTACATTATCGCTCAATTAATAGGCTGATTCTACTACCACAGGTTACAATCGCCCCAGCATCAGCAGTCCGTCTTCAGGTGGATTTAGGTGGAGTTTCGTTGTAATTAGCGATCGCACTAATATAAATCAGATGTGCTAACACTATTCCCGTCCAACTTAACGTTACCAAAGGCAGCCACTCCCAGGTAGTGTCTTTCAAAATGTGGAAAAACCACAACCCGGAATTAATACAAGCAGCGATCGCCACATGGATGGCAAAATTCATCCGGTCATCTATCTTGCGGTAATCAGGGTCTTTGCGATCGGGTTTGCGAGGCCAACGAGGAGGCATAAATATTTGTTACAGATTTAAATACACCCTACTCATTCTAAGGTTTTTAGTGCAGTCGTTGCTATTAGACTTCTAGAAGCAGTCATAATTGAATTGGAAGTCAAGCACAGCTGGGTTAAAACCTATGACTATCTTTGAGCAAGTAGACCCCGATCTCCTCTATCCAGATAGCGACGGCAAACCAATGGCAGACAATACAGAGCAATATCGTTGGATTGTCCTGATTAAGGAGAATTTAGAGATTCTGTTTGCTAATAATGACAATGTTTTGATTGCAGGAGATTTGCTCTGGTATCCTGTCCGTTCTCGGCTGATTACACCGACTGCACCTGATGTAATGGTTGTTTTCGGTAGACCAAAAGGAAAACGTCGTTCCTATCGTCAGTGGCAAGAGGATAATATTCCGCCGCAAGTAGTCTTTGAGATTCTTTCTTATAGTAATGATACCAAGGAGATGGAGCGTAAGCTGGAGTTTTACGATACCTATGGTGTTGAAGAATACTATTTATACGACCCTGAAAGTTTTCAACTAGATGGCTGGTTACGGCAAAACAACCATTTGAATAAGCTATGGCAAATGGATGGTTGGATCAGTCGCCGTTTGGGAATTAGATTTCAAACTGGGCAGGGAGAATTAGTAATTTACCGTCCAGATGGACAGAGATTTTTGAATTCTCTAGAACTCAATCAACGGGCAGAACAGGCTGAGTTATTGGTAGAACAAGAACGTCAACGCGCTGAACAAGAACGCCAACGCGCCGAACAGTTAGCAGCATATTTGCGTAATCTCGGCATTGATCCTGATAATCTTCCGTAATTGCGGAGTGGGGAGATTAGGGAGGCACGGGAGCAGGGGAGCAGGGGAGAAGTTGCAGTAAGTTTTTCCCTCTGCCCCTCTTCCCCTCTGCCCCTCTGCCTCTTGTGCCCAATGCCCAATAGCTAGCTTATTGCTCTACTGGTGAATAATCTCCTGATTTACCGCCACTTTTACTTATTAAACGAATCGATTCAATCTGAATCGACTTTTCTAAAGCTTTCGCCATATCGTATAAAGTCAGGGCAGCGACGGAAACGGCAGTTAAGGCTTCCATCTCTACACCAGTTTCAGCTTTGGTTTTGACTGTGGCTTGAATTTGATAACCCGGTAGTTCGGGATCGGGTATGATTTCGACTGCGATTTTTTGCAAAGGCAACGGATGACACAGAGGAATTAAAGTGGCTGTTTGCTTGGCTGCCATAATCCCAGCCAATCTTGCAGTTGCCAACACATCGCCTTTTGGGACATTTCCAGCTTGAATGGCAGCAAAGGTGGCTGGCAGCATCCGCACATTGGCAGCGGCTACTGCTTGGCGAATGGTGGGTGCTTTTTCAGACACATCAACCATCTGTGCCTGTCCTTGGGGATCTAGATGGGTTAAGTTGGCAAAATTAGCTGGAAAATTATCTTGCGCCATTTGGTTAGAACGTGTTAATATAGATTGTCGGTGAGGGCGTGTAGCTCAGTGGACTAGAGCACGTGGCTACGGACCACGGTGTCGGGGGTTCGAATCCCTCCTCGCCCGTTTTTAAAAAGTTAAGAGTTGAAAGTTAGGAGTGATGAGTTAAATTTCATCGCTCCTAACTTTTAAGTTTTTCAAGGCGTAGGCATCTGGAGCTAGACCTAGTGCAAAGCGCAGTGAGTTGGATAGGTTTTTGCTCGAATGGGTGAGGAAGAGGACAAGTGCTAGAGAAGTGATTGCAGCACCGTAGCCAAACATATCGCGGTAGCCTACAAGTTCTGCGATAATACCCAAAAGAGGAGCAGCGATCGCAATTCCTAGATCGAGTCCAGCTATGCAGATAGCAAAAATTTTCCCCCGTTCTTGCGGCAGGGAGCGATCTGCCATCATAGTAACCATCATCGAGAATAGTGTACCACCACCAGCACCTTCAGCGATCGCAGCCAGTAAGAAAACGATCGGGCTGTAAGCTTGCCACAGCAGTATTAACGCCAAAACGTAGCAAAAAATCCCAAAGCTAATAAACAAACCCCGCCCGAAGCGATCGCTTGCCTTACCAGCAAATATCCTGATACTAAAACTAGAAATCGCCGCAGCTGTAAAAAACAGTCCACCATTGAAGTCCACTTCAGTGGATTTGAGGAACAACGACACAAAAGTATGTACAGCACCAAGAGACAAACCAACCAGCAACATAACTATAGTTGGAACTCTCACCCGTGGGCTGACCAAAATTTGCCAAAAGTTGCGATCCTCTTCCTCTGTCTGCTCATGTGTTTGCACTGGCGGATTCGTAACTTGTAAAATCCCTAAGAAGGCGACAAAACCCAATTCGGCGGATAACAGAAATAATATTCCGTAACCACTTGTAGCTTCTAAATACCCTCCCAAGGCAGGGCCAATTGCTAAACCAATGGGAGTTGCTAGGGTCATGTAACCGATGATTTCGCCACGAGTTTCAGCGGGCGCTAAATCTGCGACTAAGGCACTGTAGCCAGTAGTAAAAGCGGCAATACTAATGCCATGAAAAATTCGCACTAGGATCAATAACCAAATTGATTTGGTTGCCAAGTAACCAAAAGGTGCGATCGCAGCTACGATCGTACCAATCACTAAGACAATTTTGCGACTACGTTCATCGGCTAATCGTCCCAGCATTGGGCGAGATAGCAATAACCCAATGGCGAAACTGCCCATGACAAGGCCAATTTCTTGCTTGCTTGCGCCCACATCATCGATGTAAAGCGGTAGAGTTGGTAAGAGCGAAGACAGGCTCGACCAGAATAATAAACCTGCCGTAAATAAAATAAGCAAGTTGCGCCGCAGTTCGGTGTCAAAGGTATTAAATACTTTCAAGGTAGATGCAATTTAATTGGTTTTTTGTCATTTGTCCTTTGTCATTTGTCCTTTGTCTAGAGTCAACCAATATTTACTCTTAATTATTTGCTAATAACCAATGACCAATACAAATATTGGAGAGGCTACGCCAACGACTACGCGGTAGTTGAATCTCGACTTCGCTCGATTTCCGCGCAGTCGAAACTCAGTACAAGTGACTAATGACTAATGACTAATGACTACTATTGTTACGCTACTTAACGTTTTTTGCTACCACCTCTCGCACGCGATAGATAGGCCGTCCTTGGGATTCATGGTATGTACGCATGAGCAATTCTGCCAAAAGACCGAAGCAAAACAACTGCACTCCAGTTACTAACAATAGAACTGCCAAAATCAGCAAAGGGCGATTGCCAATCATCTGGCCTAAAGCCAATTTGACGAAAGTCAAGTAAATTCCGATCGCAGTACCCGAAAACATTGAAACCAAGCCCAACAGACCAAAAACGTGCATCGGACGGGTGAGGAATTTTTTCATAAACAGAATGGTTAACAAATCCATCAATACCCGGAATGTCCGCCAAATTCCATATTTACTACGACCAAAGCGACGGGCATGATGACGTACAGGGATTTCAGTAATTCTAGCTCCTTCGATGTAAGCCAAAGCAGGTAAAAATCGGTGTAATTCTCCATAGAGGTTCATATCTGCCAACAGTTCTGAACGATAGGCTTTCAGCGAACAGCCATAGTCATGAATATTCACGCTAGTGGTGCGGCGAATTAGCCAATTGGCAATTTTGGAAGGAAGTAACCGATTTACAGCCCCATCTTGGCGTTTTTGCCGCCAACCACTCACCAAATCGTAACCCTCATCCAGCTTTGCTAATAACATGGGGATATCAGCCGGATCGTTCTGGAGATCGGCATCTAAAGTAACGATCGCTTTACCGACTGCATAATAAAATCCAGCAGCCATCGCCGCAGTTTGTCCGTAGTTGCGACGCAAAATCACTGCTTTTAAATCAGTGCGGATTTGCGCCTGTTCTTTGAGAAAATCCCCAGAACCATCTGTAGAACCATCATCCACACAAATGATTTCATAATTTACTTGACTAGAAGATAAAGTAGAGGCGATCGCTTCTAGTAAAAGCGGCAAACTCTCCACCTCGTCATGTATTGGTACTACCACCGAAACATCTGGGACAATTGCTGAAATCGCCCCATTTTCCTCACTACTCCTTTCGGAAATCAACCCACTCCTCATAAATCTCAGCGCCCTCAGCGTCTCTGTGGTTCGTAACTCTTAAAAACTCTACCAGCACCTCGCAGCTGCTGATAGTACGACTGACTAACCGCATCTCCCTGTTCCGAGAGAATATCAATTCCGATCCCATTCCGCCCCTGCTCTTTCCCAGAACTATGGATATAATAACCATCCGCCAAATAAAGCCCGACATGGGTGGCTTTTTGACTAGTTCCAAAAAATACCAGATCCCCGGCTGCTAATTCTGCAATTGTAATTGGTTGAGTGAATCCTTCCTGTTGATAGGCATCTCTAGGTAGCCAAATACCCACCGAAGCAAACGCCGCCTGCATTAACCCAGAACAGTCATAATTTGGCCCAACCGTACCACCCCAAAGGTAATAATTTGATTGTTGCATCGCTTTTTGGGTAAAGGCGATAATCTCTGCTAGGAGTTTTTTAATCTCCGATTCAGAAAATGTTGCAGCCTGATAAGGTACAGTAGCAGATTGTAATGAATCAAAATCTGAAAGAGATAGCCATCCTGGATAGTCATCTTCACATAAATACACCTCAACCGCCGAATTTTGATGATTTGATGTTACCCACAAATGTCTCCCAGATGCAGCTTGAGTTGCTAAACGCGTACATTCAGGAGAATCATATAAATTCAGGCCAGCTAAACACTGATACTCCCCTGATTGTGGATTTTGGACTTCGGCTTCGCTCAGTCGAACCATTTTGGATTTTAGATTAAAGGACATTATTAGAGAATGATTTTTTTTAATAAAGACGAACAACTCGAAAATCTTGGTAATGGCATTTTAGATGCAACTTGGGCAGCATTTCCGACCTTAGCACGTAACCAAATTGCCTTGACTTGGGTTGTTTACGATCCACCAGTGCGAGTAAATACTGGTGGGGCGCTTACTCCCAACGCTTTTTGGGATCACCCAGTTCGTGGTTTCACTTATCGCGGTGTTGAGCGGATTTATCCTGCTAGTATAGTCAAGCTATTTTACCTGGTGGCGGTAAATGAATGGCTAGAAAAAGGCATGAGTCAAACCTCCAAGGAGTTGGAGCGAGCTTTGCAAGATATGATTGTCGATTCTAGTAACGATGCTACCAGCTTGGTTGTGGATATTTTGACTGGCACCACATCAGGGCCAGAATTACCAATTGGGCCCTTTGAAACCTGGAAATATCAGCGTAATATTGTTAACCGCTATTACCAATCTTTGGGTTGGGAAGAAATGGAGACAATAAATGTTTGTCAAAAAACTTGGGGTGATGGCCCTTATGGACGGGAACGGGCGTTTGTGGGAGAGTTACTAGAAAATCGTAATATGTTGACCACAAATGCGATCGCTAGGTTACTGCATAGTATTGTAGGTGGAGTTGCGGTTTCAAGTGCGCGATCGCAAGCCATGATGGCTTTACTGAAGCGTCCTCTCAACGATTTGCCCACTGACAGAGAGGAAGATCAGGTAGCAGGTTTTTTAGGCGGTGGACTCCCTGAAAATGCTCAAATTTGGTCAAAAGCAGGTTGGACAAGTCAAGTTCGCCATGATGCCGCGTATATTGAGTTACCAGAACAGCGCCCTTATCTTTTAGTGGTATTTACTGAAGGGAAAGCCCAAGCTAAGAGTCGGGATATTTTGCCTTTTGTTTCAGGGCGAGTTGCCGATGCGATCGCTAGTCTATGATCTTCTCTACGACAAGCTACGCGTTCGTGTAGTGTCTCGTTGCCTTAAATCAGGTAACTTTTACGGAGTTCAACGACTCATTAATGAGGTTTATATAATCTCTTCGCCAAAAAAAGAGCATGAAAAAATAGGGCTGATGTAGTAGAGTTATTGTCTTTTACAACGACAAATCAAAAGCTACTCTTCAGCCCATGTTCGACATCCTATTACTGTTTCCTCTTTCCCAGTCCGAAACTCGGAATGCATTCATTGAGCCAGAGACTCAATATCTGACTGGAGGCAGCAGATCCTAATAACCCGCATTTCTCACAAGCTTAAAGGCAGAGGAGAAAGAACTTGTAGAAGAACTCTCCTCTGCTCCTCTGCTCCTCTGCTCCTCGGTCACTGAGCGTAGCCGAAGTGCTGCTCCCCTGCTCCCCTTGTCAAGACTAATTTAGAAACATTAGCTTATACGTGTAATGGATTTAGTCTCCGCCAAATAGGTAATTTTAAGATTTCCTTTTGTTACTATTTGATCCCAAAGATCGCCCCAACCTTTTGCCAATGCAGTAACAACGGGTTGATTTACTATATCCAAATTATCGAGCAGAATCGTTTGGATAACGATAGGTGTGATCCAGATCAAGCCATAATAAGCGGGGATGTCTGTCATCACACCATACCCCTGCACAGAATAGATATACTCCATCATGCCCACAAGGGTAAGTAGTTCGTTGTCTTCCAAGAACTGATAAAAGGTTTTCTCCAGCAATGCCGTTGGTGGCTTCGGTGGCATCGGCTTTTGTGAACCCATGATCTTGTAATGAAGGATATTGTATCTAACAAGGTCAAAAGCAATTCTAATTTGTATCAACTTTGAATCATAATCTTGGGGATGACCTAATAAAGCTTTAGCCTTCAAAAGGATATATTCGGATTGTGTAACGATGGGAGCCACATCAAAAGAATCTGGAAATTCGTCTTTGGTAAGAATCCCTCTAAAATCCAGATCATTCTTAACGAAATCGATTTGTGGGTTGCCGACGAAAAATTCCTCCAGATCCTCAAGCATTTGATTGTAGGAAGGCGATAAATAACATGTGCCTAACTCACAGACTGTCTTCTCATTTGATCCGCTTGGATAAGGCCCGTCTTTAATAATAGTATGGGTTTTTCCACAGTATCGGTCGGTTGATTCTAGAATTTCTATATTCGTATATCCCAACCTCTTTAGCCGAACGGCAAACAAGAGACCACTAACACCAGCACCCAGAATTACAATAGGCGCGTCTAGATTAGTTGGCAAGGCTTTTTTTGCACTGTCCACAGAATTCAGCATCAATTCGGCGTAATCCCAGCAATGCAAGACCGATTCAAAACAAGTGAATCCATGCACATACAAGGTATTATTGTTTCCCTGGAAATTCAGAAGCTTCCAAGGCAAGCCCTCCTTTAAATCTTCATTAGAGAAGTGATCGAAGTAAGGTGTAGTGACGGTTTCGAGTATCTCATAGTTGAGAGAGAATGGCCACCAGTCGCTGTTTTGCAAGTCATCTTTAAGTTTTATCTCAAACTCACTAGCGGGCCATGGGGTCTGAGTTTCGCCTACCAATTGATAGACAGTCACCAAGTTATGTGTCATTTCATTCGCACGCTCAGAGCCAAATTGCTTGACTGATTCGTTACGATATGCATAGACAGTTCCGTTCATTTCCTGTAATAGTTTCGGGCCAAATATGACAGGATATGTTTTTGTCTGAGAAGGTGAATTATTGACCTCGACTTTGAGTAGCGATGTATGGAATGTGAAATTTTTCAACTTGTCAAAGATAGCGCGTTCTTCAGGTGTATAATCACAAATTTCATACAAGTTCCTAGGGTCACAAGCTATGACAAGTAATTCACAGTTTTTTTGAATAATGGATTCGCTATTACCGTTGATTGTGTATTCAAGGCGGACTGGGTTCAAGCTTGAGGGCGAAGAAAGGGTTATATTGTTGCTGTTTGTTAACTGTACCATTGCTGTTTAAATGCTCTATATTAGCTGTGTGATTTAATGCCTGGTTTGAATATTACATGATCAAATCAAACTACACAAGCAAGCTAAGAATAAGAGAGCGGTTTTTTTCGCGGAAGATGGGGCAATACGGTTCGGATAACAATACTTTTCGGGTTTTGGGGGAAAGGGGAAAGGGAAAAGGTTTGAATTTACCTTTACCCCTTACCCTTTACCCTTTACCCCAGACCAAAAAAGAGATTGTTGAGTTTATCCGAAAAGTATTGCTACATAACATAAGACTTTTAGCAAAAATCTTGATTTCAACCATTCTGTTAGAAAATAAACCCTCAAATGCCCGTTTTATCTACAGTTGATTGTCAAATTCTCGGATTTTGGCTAGCGAATGTGAGATTACCCTACTATTTCAATTTAAATTCATCAAACTTCAATACTTCCGAATCAGGCTTACGAGTATCAAAAAGATAACTACTTATCGAACCCGTTCCAGTATCAAAGATACTAAAAACTGTAATATCATTACTCGCAATATAAGGCATTGGCTTTCCATCTTCACCCAGCAAGGGGGCGATTGTTGGCACTATCGGTTCTAACCCATTGGGATCGCCAAGCTTAACATAATCCTCTTGATATCCATTTGGTACTTCTCGCTTTCTATCACCCCAAGCAGCACCGTAACTATTACCCACATTAGATGTTTCTAGAAAGTGCATTCCGCTGGAACTAACAAAGCGGTTCCACAAATGGGAATGCCCATAGAATACCAATTGCACATTAGCCGCTTCAAGTATTGGGACAACATCGCGGATAATATAATCTGCGTCTTTGGGATACTCGTAACGCACTGCTTTGATATTGTCGCCATCCCGTTCAATTATCTGTACTGGCTCTGTATAAGCAGGAACTATATTATCACCCAAAGTATGAGGTGGGTGATGGAACATCACAACTTTGTATTTTGCTTGTTGAAACTCAGGACTGTTAAGTTCCGACTCTAGCCAATTATATTGCTTGCTGCCTTTAGCAATTGGCTCATAAATCACTTGTCCATAACCCCAATTTTCAGGATTATTTAAATCCTTTTCAGCTTCCTGATATCTACCCCTACGCTTTCTATCTAAGTTGGGAGTCCGCCACATATTTGTAGCGTACAGTACCACCAAACGCGTGTCACCAAAACTGACTGCATAATATCTTTTTCCACCCTCTTTACTTTTTGGTAAAGAGAAAATCTCTTCGTAGGTATTAGTATTAAAAGAATTATCGATTAAAGATTTATCTCGGTAGATTTTTTGTGCAACGGCACGGGGAATTGAATCATCAAATTCATCATTTAAACTTCCCGTCCTGGCAAGGCGCCCCATCACCTCATGATTACCAATACAAGTAAACATGGGTGCGTGTTGAATTATTTGTCCACCAGTGTAGGTTGTTTTAACACTGTCGTGCGTCATTTCATATTTAGCACGACCTTGTAAACCGGGAAACAACGCACCACCACCATTATCATCAAACCATTCTGAGGCGCGATCGCTAACATTGACCAAATCACCGGCAAACCACACGCCATCAACTCGCCCCACTGTTTCTACCACCTTTTGCAGATTTGCTGCTGTCATCGGCTTTAATTGATGATCTGAGGTAAGTAGAATTTTTAGTGGTGTATCTGATTTGGGAGTAGCTGCAAGGCTGAAAACATCACTATCAACACTTTTGCCGTCTTCTTGCACACTCGTGACACGATAGTTAACCCGCACACCAGGAGTTAACCCAGTTACCTCAGCCTCATGTCGCCAAATGTCCCGCTGGACGGGTTTTTGATAAACTTGTCCGTCTTGGGTTTGGTTTGCAACTCTTGATTGTTGGTCTTCACGTGTGCGACTGAGTTTGGTAGTACTTGCCCTAGCAGTTTGTTTGAGATTTTCGCCGTAGGTTACTGTGTGATTAACACCAGCAAATTCAGTAAACCAAACTACTCGTACTGAGGTTTCAGTTGGCAGTTGCAAAAATGGGTCGGTGAGTAGTTGGGGTGCTGATGTCATAATTGTTTGCCCAAAGGAACGCACACTTACCAGAGTAAAGCATATAACAAGCACAAGCATAGCTACTGAGGAAATTTTTCGGCTGCGTAAGCGTCTGAGCATGAGTAACACACCAAATTTTAGGGTATTCACCGACTGAAGGCATTTTATTATAAGAAATGTGCCGAAAACCCTTGAGAGGATGTCTGAAAAGTTTTTTTGTATACATCTAACTCTTGAAGATCCCCCTAAATCCCCCTTAAAAAGGGGGACTTTAAGACTCTTATTCCCCCCTTTTTTAAGGGGGGTTAGGGGGGATCAAGAAATATTTGATACTTCTCAGACATCCTCTGAGTAATAGCGACTTATACCAATTCAAAAAATGTTTATTTTTTGAATTGGTATAAGTTAACAAAAATTAGAATGCATAAATGCTCAAATTTGAAAAACTTTGCCAGAGTAGAAATAAGGGTTTTGACATTTACCTACGTGCAATTAAATGACTCAAATATTTGAAGGTGCGAAGAAAACAGACGATTATATCCGTGTTGCTCAACTTGCAGAAGTTCAGGCAGCAGGCAGTTTGTTAGTCCACAAGGAAAAACATACGATTGCTTTGTTTTACTTAAATAATACAGTTTACGCAATTGATAACCGTTGTCCTCACATGGGCTTTCCCTTACAAGGAAGCACTTGCAAAGATGGTATTGTTACCTGTCCTTGGCATTATGCCCGGTTTGACCTTGCTAGTGGCGGAACCTTTGACTCGTGGGCAGATGATGTTCCTTGTTTCCCGGTAGAAATCCGTGATGGTGAAGTTTGGGTAAATTTAGCACCACCAGTTAACCCTCATACTCACCACCGCCAACGTCTGCAAGACGGTTTAGAGCAGAATATTTCTTTAGTGATTGCAAAATCAACACTGGCACTTTTAGATATGGGGGTGAACCCGACAGAACCATTTCTCATGGGGCTAGAATTTGGCACTCGTTATAACAAAGCGGGTTGGAGTACAGGTTTGACTATCCATACCTGTATGATGAATCTACTACCTTATCTCGATGTAGAAGACAAACCTCGTGCTTTATTCCACGGACTGTCGGCAGTAGCTAATGATAGCGCGGGTGCGCCACCAGAGTTTGTCGTTCACCCATTACCCAACTCGAAAGTAGATTTTGCGACCCTCAAAAGCTGGTTTCGCCAATTTATTCAGGTACGGGATGCGGAAGCGGCACAAAGATGTTTAGTATCTGCTGTTCGTTCAGGAGCTAATTCAAAGCAAATAGCAGATATGCTTTTCTGTGCTGCCACTGATCGGCGCTATCTTGATATTGGGCATACACTTGATTTTATCAATAAAGCATTAGAAGCACTTGATACTATAGCTTGGCAAGCAGCAGAATCAATTCTAGCTAGTCTAGTTTCGGGTTTAGCCAATGCCTCTCGGATGGAAGAATCCAATTCTTGGCGCTACCCTGTAGATTTGGTGGCAATATTAGAGTCGGCTTTTGAGCAATTACCGACTGTATTAAGTGTAGGAAAATCTCAACAAGGAAGTTGGTCACAACCAGAGGAACTAGTACCAATTTTATTAGGTGAAGACCCACAAGCGATCGCAGACTCGCTATTGAATGCACTGAAAGCAGGTTGTACTGAAGAACAATTAGGCATCATGTAAAAATAACTTGAACAATTTACCGAATAGTTAGATGATCATAATGTAACCGAATTAAAGGCTTAGATGTCTGTTAACCAGGTAGTAGAAAGCATTCACGACAAGTATGATTCGTTA
>JADEXV010000120.1 GCA_015206945.1 Nostocales cyanobacterium LEGE 12452
GTATTGAGGGTTACTGGAAAGAGATAAACAAAGTTCTACATGAGAATGGGCTTTATCCTCTAGCCAGTCTTGAAATCGCTTGAAAACAATTAAAGCTTCAGTTGGTTCTCCAGAATAAGCTTCATCGTCAGGAACAGCTATTCCTAATGGAAGAGGAATCTGCTCAAGAAAAATTATTAATTCTTCTTTCGTAAGCAATAGGTATACTTTGGCATGGGATTCTTCATTTATTTTAGTAAAGGGACTTGGTAAAGTTTTAATGCTGAGATGAGGTTTGCTAGGCAATTTTAATGTTAAACATTCAAGTAATGCTGTTTTACCAGAATTATTTTGGCCAACAATAATATTAATATTTGGAGAAAATTCAATAATATTAGAATCTATATATGATTTATAGTTAAAAATTTGAATTTTATGAATAAACATGATTAAAGTAATATTATTTTAAGATACTGATCAATTTTGTAATAAATTGTAGACAATAGATATTTTATTTTTGACGTTAGAAAACAAACTAAGTGTATATTGTTGTATTAAATAATGGTATCCGCCAAGATTACGTTCGGTCAAGTGTTCTAAGACATTTTTAGGTTTTTGAGTATTCGCTAAAATACTATAGAGTTACTTGGGCTAAAGCTAACTTAATCTGTTACCAAGTGCTGTTGACTTTATGACCAAGTTATGGAGAATCACCTAACAAAATAGGGTTGCCATAGCTGATCTGGTTGACTGACAAAACCACTCAAGTGACTAAGGCACTGAATAAGCAAGTGAAGTAAGTAGTGAGAAAAACCATTGATTTACGATCATACTTTAACTACTGGCATATTGCGGCACTCGTTCCCACTCCCAACGCCAAGCCATCTCTACCAGTATTTCTTTACGATTAATGAATTTTATAAATTCTTGTCCATTGTCGTAGAACACATCAGCAACGATGCAATTGCGTACATCATACCCCCACTTAGAGGCGGCATTTTACTATGTTTACTCTGCGGATTGAAGGGTTGGCAGATCAAGATACTGATCACGTTATGCACAAGGTTTCCATAGAAGAGGGCAAAGCTCGAATCCATAACAGAAAACAAAAAGCTATTTGAATAAATTTAGAATCCTCTTTCTTTACAAAGCTTATCTAAATCTTTCCAGACTTTTCCTGTTGAAAATTTAGCTGCTTTCTCTGGCGCATAGTCTTCAAATAAGACTTGATAAGCAGCTAGCAATTTAATCCTTTTTCCAAGTTTCGTTCCTTGCTTTTGCTCTTCTGATATCAAACAGGCAGCATAAGTATCAAAAAGAATAGGCTCTGATACTTTAAGTCTCCCGTTAGCAATTGGATGAGTGGTTTGAAGATTTACTATCGGAGTTTTAAAATTTGATAAATTTATATTATTTTTATTGATTTGGGCACTAATTTCTAATATTGTACTCCATACTAATTTAGGTAAACCATAGCTTTTGAAAAACTCTAAAAATTCACTATCTAGAATTGCATAGCCATTTACAGTAACTAGATAGGAATCAAAATTTCCATTATTAAAACACAGTCTTATACCTTCAGAATATTCTCTTAACACGAGATTACACATATATTAAAAACTTTACTTAATATCATATCTATTAATTTATACCATAGAAATTACTATACATATTTAGTACATTTACTGAATTATAGGCTTTGTTTTTTTTTCAAATTCTCTGACACGCTTACAGGAAATTTGCGTGAGGAGGAGACGGCAAGTGCGCCCTTGGGGGGCGCTTCGCCTCAGACTGTTCAAAGCGTGTCAGAGAAGGAGGAAGAGTTACCTGCGGTAACGGACTGTACATCGCTGGCGCTTGTGGATGATGCACAGAGTAATCCTGCTTTGTTGTTGGCTGAAAATCAGAATTGTGGGGTTGAGCCGAGGGACTGTGATGAAGGTACTGGTTCCGCCGCGCTCGTCGCTCAAAATGAGAAATCTTTAAATTTTGCGATCGCTAATCAAGCACAAGGGCAAGCAGAAGCAGGTAATTCCGCTTCATTGTTGGTTGAAAATTCGGTTTCGGGTGTAGGAGTCAAAACAGTTCATGAGGGTAAAAGTTCCGCCGCGTCCGTGCCAAATCCAGAAAAATGGTCGCATGAGGCGATTGTTGCAAGGGCAAATGCACGACCGGAGCGTATGCAGAAACTCAAGGTGGTGGCGAATTCGGGGCAGAATCCGGGGTTTGAGTACTTGCAGGAGTGCTGGAATGACGATCCGGCTTTGCAGATTTTGATCAAGAAGTTACTGGTGAAGTTTCCGCAGTGGGGGGTTGCGATCGTAGATGGGGTGTTGGTTGATTGGGAGAGGTAGCAATCATTCTATAGCAACTTTTTAAACACATCTACAGTAATATAGCCAGCAGTTCCCATTATTGTGAAGTGCGTGTTTAGTGCTGAAAGGGACGAAAAGCAGGAGTATGGAGGGGGAGAGACTGTACTTAATAACAGCAGGAAGTGCTGTAACATCTGTCGAAGGTTTCATCAAGTGAAAACTAACCACTTTATTTCTTTAATAAGAGCCAGATGCTTGCACATCCTGCATCCATGCAACTTGACTACAGATGAACAACACAATGCGAGTGAGCAAGCACTAACTAATTGGAAACGCGATCGCGCTTGGCAGGATATTCAGAACTTCATCAAAGTTTATGCCCGTAAGTTGGGTGTTTAGTTACCAGTCAGGCTTTCAGAGCAAAAGCGAGTTTGGGGAACCTGCGGAAAAGATGGAGTGATTCGCATCAATTGGCAGTTAATTGATGCGCCTTTGTCAGTCTTGGAGTACGTGGTAGCCTATGAGATTGTTCACTTGCTGCACCGCAATCATAGTGATGGTTTTTGGCAAGCTCTTTCATGCATCATGCCGGATTGGAGGGAACGGAAGACTCAACTGGAATCTTGGGAAGGGCAGGGGTGAGTGGAGGTTGAATCAGTTATGACGGAATGTACGATAGATGTTGGCAAAGTTTAGCTAGTAGGCGATCACTACACGCTTAAAGGCTAAATCCTGGCAGATAGAAAACTTGAAAATGGCAGTTTCTTTGCTGACGATTATGTTTTTTGTACTTTGTGTACCTATATTTAAAACTATGATAGTTTATATACCAAAGCTGTAGTAGCAATTGACAAAAAGGTTTGTCATTACTGATCCGTTTTCAGTCGAACTTGAATTTTATTAATCCAACCGCCATTACAAGCATCTGTATAATACCAAGTAGCATTAAAATTTTTATAAATTCGTATTATTTCCTGAGATTTAATTGAACATTTTATTTCGTAATTAATATCAGGTCTGATACGAATATTAGAAGGTGGATCAAATACAAGACCATCTTCAGCTAAGTCTATTTCAAAAGGACAAGCAGATAAAAACTTAAGTTGGATAGATTCTAACGCTGGACTGGATTCTAAGCCTAGATTAGGGTATTCTGGTCTTGGTTGAGACCCCGCAATAGCTGGTGGAACAAATATTGAAAATATATCCCATTTCGGCATTATATTTCCTTTAGATAATTTTAGTTGGTAAGATTTAGCCCACTCCTTTTGTGAGCTAAAACTATATCTTTTTTCTGTATATTTATTCCAAAGCTTATCAATTTTTTTCAGGTCTGAACAGTAAGATTGTAATTTATTGATAGATACTTCATCAAGTTTATCTTTCTCTAATCCAGTAAAATAGAGAACAAGCTTTGTTGTTATTTCATCTGATTGTGGCAGAGCATTGCTTTTTAATTGATTTTCTAGTTCAGTGTAATAATATTCTTTTAAAGAAGTTTCTACTTTTCTTTTATAATCTAAATCATCAATTTCTTTCGCTAACAATATAATTTCTTTATAGAGTGATTCTACAGTCTCTTTAAAAAGAATGTTTACATTTTCGCTAAACATTCTTTTTTTCTGCTGTTGAATCATACCATAGGCCTTTTGATAATAATTTATTTGATTACCTTTATCTTGCCTTTCATTAGACAATTTTCCCTCAGCTATTAAATACAGAATATAAATTTGAATCCTCTCTATAGAATCATTTTCTATTTTACTTTTATTAAGATATTCATTTGCTTTTTCAAGATAAGCTTCTACCTTTTCTAAATAACTACTAGCTAATGCTAAATTAAGTAATGCTATTTTTAAATGATAGTCAGAGATTTTTATAGTATTTTTTTCTTTTGGAGGAGATTCATTACGGTTATTATTTTGATTGAATTCATTCTTTTTTAGTAAATTAGATAATTCTCCGGCAGGTTGTAATAATTCTTGGCTTGTGTCAATTTGCTTTTTAAAATCAACAGCGAGTATTCCTAAAAATAATGTCATAAAAGAAGTAATGATTAAAAATATACTACCATTACGAATCCGTTGTTGAGCCTTCTTATTAGCTTGAGCTAGTAAAAAATTTCTAGCCTCTGCTGATTCCCTATCTTTCGTCTCACGCTCCAACGCAGCTTCTTTTTCTTGGGCAGCAATTTTTTCCTGAATTTCTTTCTCTTTACTAGCTGCTAAATACTGTTTATCCTGGTAACTTAAATTCTTATCCCTAGCCCATTCTTCTGCTGATTGCAATGCCTTACCTCGCAACAGCCAGGAATCTTCTGTACTTCCAGAAGCGACCCAAAAGCGAAAATTCTCTGAATATGGACGCAGATTTTTTAGTTGATTTTCAATCCAACTGGAGTCAAATATTTCATAATAAATTTGGTTATAAACTTTTAATTTATCCTGTCTTTTAACAACTAATCCTGATAATTGCAATTCACTAACTTCTGTACTGTTATTACTAGCTAATTCCCCTGATTGTCGAATTTGGTGATACAATTCCAGCAGGTAGCTAGCTCGTTGGTCGTTCGAGCAAATCCTGTTGCGTATAGTTCGTAAATGCTCTGGGTTATCAAGGGATTCCCAATTGTCAATAATTTTGGCTCTGACTAGCTCCGTAACGGTACAAGGATTGTCTTTAAAAGACTCTTCAACCATCAACTTACACAGCTTTTGCGTGAGAAATGGTTGTCCTCCTGTCCAATCTAAAATTTCCTCAATCACCCTTTGAGGATTATCAAACCTTCCCTGTAATCCTTTGATCAAGGGTTGAATTTCGTCAAGCTGAAAACCATATAGTTCAATTTCTTCGCCAATATTAAAAGGCGTTTGGGTTTTATCAGTAATCAAATCACTGGGTGTAGCGACTCCTAACAATGCAAAAGTTAATCTTTCAAAAATGGGTTTATCAACTCTCTGATTTTGAAAAAATCGAATCAGAGCAAAAAAATCGTCCAGAGAAAAATCCTGACTCAATACCCGATCAATTTCATCTACAAAAATGACTATTGGTTGCTGAATCTTTTGGAGTAATACTTGCTCAATAAACAAACTAAAACATTTGACTGGATCTAAAATATTTTGGTGTTCTTGCCACCATAGCTGCCAATCAAAATCAAATTTTTCTTCTAACTGGCAACTTTCTACCAGAGCGTAAACAATTCCCCCATACCACTGTGATATTGTTACTTTGTGCTTACCAATACCTGTCAAGTCAATCGCTGCACAAACAGTCCCTTCTGCTTCTAATCTTTGCATTGTCCGTACCCGTAAACTCGACTTTCCCATCTGCCGAGAATTTAGTACATAACAAAATTTTCCTGCCCTTAAGTTTTGGTAAAATTTCTCATCCGCAAGTCGCTGAACATAGCTTTGAGCATTAGAAGAAAGACTAGCACCTATTTGATAGAAATCGGAGTTATTTGCTACCACTTTTCAAAACTCCTTATTAAAAAACGCGGCGGAAATACTCACGATACAGTTGGCAACGGGGTGTAACATGATTATTATGTCTTTGCACCAACCCCAAACTGTGCAATTTGTAAATTTGCATTGATTCTAATTCTACCCCGACTTTGGAATTAACTACCCTTTGTAAACATTGGGCTAGTTCTGGTACTGATTGCAAAATCATTAACAGAGAGCGTAAATGACTACTATAAATACCTGCTTCTGTTGTCGCTGACTGTAATAAATTATTAAAATCTATTTTTCCTGCTGCAATCTCATACATGGCCAAACGCAACAGGTAAGGGTGTCCTCCTACCATTGTCCTTAATTGTTCTAAATATATCTGTGCATCTTGCATTCCATGTTTTTTTGCCAGTTCTAGTGTCTGCTGCTGATTAAATTCTTCTAGCTCTATAGGTATTCCAGCATTAAAGGGAGATTGATGGATATCTAAAGGGATATAAACTTCTGTGGAATGTGCTAGTACAAGCCGCAGTTTAGTCCAGATATCTAAAGTCTTCCCTTTTTCATGCCAAGAGCGTAGCATTCCGAAGAAATCTTCCAGTACCTCGCCATAAGAAAATAATCGATCTACCTCATCTAAGCCTAAAACTAAAGGGCAATTAATCTTAGCTAGAATATGCCTTTTGAAGTAAGCTGTACAATTATCATTGCTACCTAGCAAGTTCGTATTCCACGACTCATCTACTTTATTTTCTAGGTTAAGTTCATCACTGACTTTTGCACAAAACCAGCGCAGAAATCTATCAAGATTTTGAAATGGTGCTAAACCTATTCCACCCAAATCTAAATAAACTGACTGATAATGATGTTCTTCTCCGTAAGCAATAATTCTAGTTAATAAAGAAGTTTTACCCATTAATTTGGGTGCTTTAATCCGAATTAATGACCCAGGTTTTAATATAGTGTCATAACAAGTAGATTCCAGACTATCTTGTTTAACGTAAAAAGGTGAATTGAGTGGCACATATCCATCTGGATATTCTAATTCGATAGCTAGAGGAGAGTTCACGGTCTTATTCTCCGTAGGTTTTCGTTCAATATATATCTCCTTATGTGCTGCTTCCATTGCAGAGTTATCAGTCGCTTGTAATTGCTGTTCAATTGCATCCAACTTTTCGCCAAGCTCCCTCAACGTGCGTTCCTCTGAGTGAAGCTGGTGTTCGTATTGAAACTTGCGGGACACATCGGTTTCAACTACCAACGCTGTTCGTATTTTTGCAACCTTCTGGCTTTGAAGGGTGTAGGCTTGGTCAAGCGAATCTCTTTCTTGCTGCGATCGCTGGCGTTGATTCTGTGATTGGACTGAATTACCTGATGCTGCCGTATGCTGCCCAAGGTGAATGTTGTAGATGTCGCCGCCAATTCGCCCAGCGTTCACTATCTCAGCGTTGATAAACCCACCGCCAAACTGGGAATTGCGTAAGTCGTTGTTGGAGACTTGCTTTGGGTCTTCTGAGTCAGGCATGGGTCGGTTTGGGCAGGTTTAAGCGTTGTTGTTCTGAATGTTATCACCTATTTGGTCTGCATCAACAGTGTTGGCATCTACTATGCCACTTGCAAACTGTGGATTCTGCATATTGTAGTTAGAAACTTTCCTCGGATTTTCTGCCAGTGCTTTTTGAACTGACCCTTGCTGTTCCACTATGTCAAACAGGCGGTTAATTTGTGCTTCCTGTTTGGAAATTAGGGTATCCTTATCCTCCAGTCTTGCTTGGTATTGCGCCTCTAATGCCTTAGCCGCAAATTCATAGCTCTGGATGAACTCGCTGTGGATTTTCGCTTTATCTGCATTAGGGGCAACAGCTACTCGGACTACAAGAATGCCGTCGCCTTTCTTCTCAATGCTTTGGACATCTAACTGTGCGCCTTGATTCTCGACTTCTAATTTTTTGAACGAGTAGACGAAAGCATCCCAGTCGATGCCGTTGCGGAAGATTAGGTCAACTGTTTCTAGGGATTTTTGGAACAGTTTGGTGAATTCTCCGGGAGCAAAGTTACCATTGCTGGGGCGACGTTCTTGTTGACCTTGGCGAAGGTAGATGTGGTCACAAATTACGCCATCCAATTTTGTAGAGCTATTAATATTCCAATCTTCTAAACAACTACCAGTAAAACTTGCAGAAGTAAAATTTGTCGATAACGCTTGAACTCTAGTGAGGTTTGCTTCAGTCAAGTCAGCTTTAGTTAAGTTGGCATGGGTAAGGTTTGCATTAATAAGATTAGCACCTCTTAAATTAACTGCTAACAGATTAGCTTCACTAAGGTCATAGCCTGTTAAGTCTGCTTCACTTAGATTTGCTTTACTTAGATGAAATTTAAATATAAATTTATATGAAGGAGAATAATCTGTTTTTGGAAGATGAATAGCGTCAACATTAAACTCAACTCTAGCAAATTTAGTACCATCTAGAATAGATTCAGTAAACTCACAGTATTCAATGCCAGCACCGCTTAAATCAGCATTACTTAAATTAGCTCTAATTAGGATAGCTCCATTGATTAAAGCGCCTGTTATGTCAGCATTGGTTAAGTTAGCATCAGTCAAATCTGTATCATTAAGGTTAGCTCCACTTAAATTAGAGTTGCTCAAATTAGCTTCTATCAACTTAAGTTGGCTAAGGTCGGCTCTTGCTAAGTTGGCTTTGCTAAAGTTAATATTAGTTAAGTTTCTAGGAAGTAATTTAGAACTTTTATCGGTTAGAGGATAACTACCCAAATTAATCTTTAATCCCTTAAAATCTGCTTCCTTTAAAGACCAATAATGCGTAACCTTACCACTTAAATCGGGTATGATATCGGGGTTTTTATTACGCCACTTATTCCAAGCCTCAACTCCTTTTCTTAATATCTTTATATGCTCCTCATTCGCCATCTTGATTTACCTCTCTGCTCATTCTGTAGCCACAAAACTACTCCACCTCTTGCCATCCCTCAATTGATGCCAACAGTATATTAATCAAAGGATTGTCAATCAATTCCTTCAATGCTTCCGTTCCGCCAGCCTTCAATGCACCTATTACTCGTGCTTTCAAAGTTGGGTTACTCTCAATCTTATCCACAGCCTTAGCCACAACACTCATTTTCTGTGATGTCGTTGCAGTGGGGTATGTTTGACTCAGTTGGTTAAGAAGCTGCTGAATTTCTGCTGCAGCTTCTGCGAGATTCTGCTTTTGCTCAGTGGAATAGTTGGTGATGTTGCCGCCGATTTGTCCTGCGGTTACTGTGTCTGCGTTGACTAGACCACCAGCGAATTGAGCGCCTTTGAGATCAAAATTAGATTGTTTTTTAGAACCTTCTGACATGATAGTATCTCCTTGGTTTTGATAAGTTTGGGCATAAAAGCTGGGACGCTCTAAGGCTGTTGTTATCATAGTTTCTAATTTATTTATTTGGTATTCTTTTTCTGCTATTAAAGCTTTAAAATCTTTCTCTGCTAGCGCTTTAAGTTGATTGTAATTGATAAAATATTCCTTGCTTAGTTCAGATTTATCTGCTGTAACTTTGGTTTTAGCACGAAGCAATATTTTATCTTCACCACGTCTTTCGATAGCTACAATTTCAAGCTCTGCATTTGGGTTATTTTCCGCTAGTTCTTTGAAAGCGATTGCGATCGCTCTTGGGTCAATGCCTTGGTTATGGTAAAGGTCGAGTGTGTCAAAGATTGGTTTGATAAAATCACCAAAGTCACCATCAGCAAATACTTCCTGCCTGTTGTCCGGTTTGCGGTGAGGGTCTGGATCGTCTTTAGTGGGCAGGCGCATATAAACACATTTACAGCGCACTCTATCAAATTTTGTGTTAGTGGTAATATTCCAATCTTCAATGAATGTTCTAGTGAGAGTTGCACCTGTAAAGTCTGTACCATCTAGTTGTGTCTGCTTCAAAATAGCTTTAGCTAAATTAGCATTTTGCAAATTGGCATAATTAAGGTTTGTACCGATAAAACTTGCATTTTCCAGGTTTGCACCTTTTAGATTTACACCTTCCAAATTCAAGCCATCAAAATTTTGTGCTTTGCCGTTAAGCGTAACTACTAGCTGCCGAATTTTAGGGTTGGCAAGATATGTATCTTCTAAACGTGAGAACTCAAGCCCTCTTGCCTGATACCAGTAAGTTCTTGTTAACTGTGCAGCGCGAAAATCTGTATGTTTGAGATTGGCAAAAGAAAAACTGGCTTCAGTAAGATCAGCTTTTTGAAATGAAGTACCTCCAATCGCTGTCAAGCTAATTGCTAAGTGTGCAATTCCTAAAAATCTACTTTCGAGTTGAAACGCGTTGTAACCAATGAGTTTAGCTGTGAATATGATACATACAGCTAGTGTAAGGTCGATCCAATTTACGTATGTTTGAGTATCAGCTACACTAACAAAGACAAAAGTACTAATCATTCCCACAAAAGTTACTATAGCTGAATATATAAGTGTACTTTTAGAATAAGTTCGTGTAGATGCCGCAGTAAAACTACCTAAGTATAAAGCCAACAACTCTAGAATAATAGTGAGTGGAGCATAAAAAAGTGTATTACTAACTGGTGAATTTCGATCAAAAATAGACAGAATAGCTAATGCAGCCAGAAAAATTGTACTGATTCCTACTGAGGCAAAAAATCCTCGAATGACAACTACTATTAAACTTATCAAGGTTAATATAAAAACTATTAGTCCAGGGAATATGTTGAACTGAGAGACATTGGTAGGAGATAATAGCCCTGTTGCTATAATGGCGGCAAAAGATGCTAAAACTCCAGTGGTTCCCGCCAAGATAGACATTCCTAGCACTTGAATAATACTTTTAGACTGGGGTAATCCTGCATGGCATTGAGTAAAATCTGCTTGATATAAGCTGGCTTATTTATAATTAAAACCTCGAATATCAATTACTTTTAACTGTGCGCTCACATTAATTACATTCCTTTATCTTAGTTGAGACAAGTAGGTTGGTGTTAAAAATTGTCTTTATGACAACAAGGTAGGATACAGAAGGCCGAAAGCAAGAGGCTTTTAGCCAACTTTACTTTTAGTTACATAAATTGGTTTATTTGCACCGTTTTACTTAAGTAAAAAAGCTTAAAGTGTTTACCTCCATTTATTTGTAAAGATTTAAGTTTTTATTTCTTCTTTGTTATGTATAATACTCTATAATTGTATGTATAAATGCTTATGGCTGTCTCGCATAATCAGTTTGAAAGCGAAAATCCAGTTTGGAAAACCTTTTCTGAGAGTTTAGGTTTAAAGTTAAACGACTCAGAAATGGAAATTTTGTTACAAGGTGAAGAATTATCCCTACAAGAATTATTTAGAAATCATAGCTTAGTAGAAATTGCTAACCTTCTAATTCAATTGGATATAATGTTGCATGATATTAATCAAAAAGATATTGTCTCTCTAACTGCTGTAGAAACTCTCGATGAGAGAGACTTTTCTCTGGATTCTCGATTAAGAAATATGCCACCAGGAAACTGCAACTGCCCTCCAGGATGTACTTGTAGATATTTACTTTTAGGAGTATGTATTAAAAATTGTGCTAATCAACCGTTAGTGTTTTACTTACCTCCTAATTAGAAGTATTAATTTCAGCACAACTAAGTATTTTTTGTTGCAGAACTTAAAGTATTTTCTCAGTTACGCAAGTGATAGTTTGAGGAAAGTGATTAACTTTTTAATAAGGTTTAAGTTACTTTATATCTCTGCCAGTTGGCTAATCTGTTGGTGCATTATGAATAATATATATTAATGCACATCAGATTTCTTGTTGCCTTAATTTACCAGCTTCAATTCTTCGCGCTTGCTGTTTGACCCCACCATCCTGATCAACTGCTGATTCAGGTAGCTCTGGGCTGAAACATAAAGGTTATCCCAAATCACAGGATTGCGGGAGATTTTGCTACCAACTGTATTGCTATCAATTGAGGATATTAACTGGGTTCGTCAGCAACCTCCATCTGTGCAGCAGCTTTGGTTAGATAGCGTGGCGGCTGAACAATTCGGGGGTTCTGCTCATAAACTCGATACTAACCTCACCTATAAATCATTACAAAAAGCAGGGGCGGCGTTGACTACCCAAGGATTGTTTCAGTTTGAGGAAGTGTTTGGCCGCTTACCCTCTGGTAGACCAGGATTGATTAGCTATCGTGTACGTAACTTGCACGGTTATTACAATCGCTTTTATTGGGAATCGTCCACGTCTGAAGAAACCAATTCTTGTGACGAGAAAGCCGTCCACGCCGGGGAGAAAGTAAACCAGTCCAGACGGAATGAAAATCACCCTGGCGTGGAACAAATTCAGTCTGATTTGGAATCATTCCAAAAGAATGGTCAAAAAAGTGAGGATTTGCAAGGGTTTCAAAAACCTAACAACGTCTCTAACAACCCGTTAACTACCTACCAACAACCAACTAAGGTTGTTGGTATGGTAGTTGGTTCTGACGCGCTTGCTCGAAATCCGCGTGAGGAGGAAACGGCTCATGCGCCCTTGAGGGGCGCGTCGCCTTCACATATCGAAAGCGCGTCAGAACTTGAAGAATTGCCTACGGCAATGAACTGCACGACGCTAACGCTTGTGGAAACTGCAACAAGTCAATCTGCTTCGTTGTTCGCTGAAAACCAAGTCTCTGGTGTTGAAGCGATATACCCTCATGAAGGTACTTGTTCCGCCGCGCCCATCGCTCAAAATGAAAAATCTTTAAATTCTGCGATCGCAGATCAGAAAATAGAACCGAGTCGCCCCTCTGCTGAGTTAATGGTTGAAAGTTCAGTTTCGGGTGTAGAAATCAAAGTAGTTGATGAGGGTGAAGGTTCCGCCAAGTCTGTCACCAGTACTGAAAAATGGTCGCACGAGGCGATTGTAGCGAGGTCAAATATGCGACCGGAGCGTATGCAGAAACTCAAAGTTGCGGGAAATTCGGGGCAGAATCCAGGGTTTGATTTTTTGAAGGAGTGTTGGAATGACGATCCGGCTTTGCAGATTGTGATAAAAAAACTATTGGCGAAGTTTCCACAGTGGGGTGTTGCGATTGTGGATGGGGTGTTGGTTCATTGAGAGAGTAGCAATAAGTAAATAATTGTATATTTAGCTACAGTACCGCTTACTTAGTAAAGTAGGAAAAGTGGGTTTAGTAGGATCTTTTATACTAATCCTTGATTATGCTGTTGATAAGCTGTAAATTGGTGCTTGTTAGATAATTAATTGAAAGTTATTTTGTTTCCAATAAATTATCCAAGAGAGCCATAGTACATAGACTGAAAAAACCATAAGAGTAAATAAACGATATGTTCAAAATATTTTCAACTAATAAATAAAGAATAAAATAAGCACCTACACTCACTCAATAAGATAGGGAATTATTCTTAAAATTGTATTTCTCTGAGTTGATGAAGTTTGAACTTAAATAACTTTCTTTTGTGTAATAGTTGTAATTTTAAACCTCTAAAATTGACTGGAGAATTTTTCTAATGACCTTAGAAAATTTGAGTAATCATTTAAACTTTTCTGGAGGGCCTGGAGCATTACCTGAGTCGGTGCTAAAAGATACTCAAGCAGCCATAATGAATGTGCCGGAAGTTGGCTTGTCAATTTTAGGTATCAGTCATCGCTCCGATTGGTTTCGTGATGTAGTAGATGAGACAGAAAATAATTTACGCGAATTACTGAAAGTCCCAAAGGATTATCATGTTCTTTTTTTACAGGGAGGTAGCAGTCTACAGTTTTCAATGATTCCAATGAATCTCTTACATGGAAGCAAAAAAACTGCGGAGTATATTGTGTCTGGTTACTGGAGTGGAAAAGCAGTGCCTGAAGCAAGCATTGAAGGCGAAGTGCGAGTAGTATGGGATGGCAGAGATAGCGGTTATAACCGATTGCCAGTAGCTGAAAAACTAGTACTTTCATCGGAAGCTGCCTATTTACACTATGTCTCGAACGAAACAGTAGAGGGAGTACAGTTTTCTTACCTGCCTGGGATGTCTGATGTACCGTTAATTTGCGATATGGCTTCAGATTTTTTATCTCAGCCGATAGCAATTGACCGTTATGCATTAGTATATGCTCACGCACAAAAAAACCTTGGACCGGCGGGTTTAACAGTGGTAATACTTCGAGATGATCTTCTCCAGAGAATTCCCTCTAATTTACATAAAATGTTAGATTACCGCACTCATATTAAAAGTAAGTCAATCTACAATACACCTCCAGTGTTTGCCTTATATGTAGTGATGCAAGTTAGCCGTTGGCTACGGAAAGATATTGGTGGATTGGCGGCAATGGCAGAGATAAACCAAGCCAAGGCAGCCACTCTTTATAAGGTGCTTGATGAAAGCGGAGGATTTTATCGAGGTCATGCTATTCGGGAGTATCGATCGCTAATGAATGTTACGTTTCGTTTAGCCGACCCGGATTTAGAGCCTCTATTTCTCAAAACTGCAGTAGAAAACGGATTTTATGGCTTGGATGGACACCGTTCAATTGGAGGTTTGCGGGCATCACTTTACAATGCTGTCACTCAGTCTGGAGTAAAGGCTCTGGCTACATTTATGGTTGACTTCCAGCAACGCTACGGTTAATCAGATAGTACACCAGACACAACAGAATAATAAGTAACTATTTTTTAGATAACAACGAACGTAAACGATATTTTTAGCTTTACTGATAAATGGATATTGAACCCATTGCAATAATTGGTATTGGATGCCGTTTTCCAAGTGCAAGGAATCCTGAAGCTTTTTGGCATTTACTCTGTAATCAGGTTGACGCGATCGCTCCCATCCCCTCAGAACGCCAAAATCTACATTCCTGCTTTATCCCCGATGCCACCTCATCACAACTGCAACTGGTGCAAGGTGGTTTTTTAGAGCAAATCGATCAATTTGACCCGCAGTTCTTTGGCATTGCCCCCCAAGAAGCTATTAGCATCGATCCTCAACAACGGCTGTTACTGGAAGTCACTTGGGAAGCTCTCGAAGATGCTGGGTTAGTCCCTCAAAAACTCTCAGGAAGTGCAACGGGAGTTTTTGTCGGTATTGCCGGCTCTGATTACTACGAAATGATGGCTTCAGCACGCACGACAAATGGCTATGCCGTTGCTGGCAATCTCAGCAGTGTTGTTGCTAACCGTATTTCTTATGTGCTTAACTTGACGGGACCGAGTTTGTCAATTAACACGGCTTGTTCCTCGTCTTTAGTGGCGGTTCATCTTGCCTGTCAAAGTTTGCGTAGTCAGGAATCTAGCATAGCTTTAGCCGCAGGCGTGAGCATCACGCTATTCCCTGAAGTAACAGCAAGTCTGAGAAATGCAGGGATGATCTCAGCTACAGAACGTTGCAGAGCATTTGATGCTCAAGCCGATGGTTTTGTGAGGGGTGAGGGAGTTGGTGTTGTGGTGCTAAAGTTGCTGTCTCAAGCATTAGCAGACTCTGACCCCATTTATGCAGTCATCAGAGGTAGTGCAGTCAATCAAGATGGACGCAGTAATGGGCTGGCTGCTCCCAATCTACAAGCACAACAGACACTACTGCGACAAGTTTATCAAGATGCCGGAATTTTACCAAGTTCAGTACAGTATGTTGAAGCACAAGGGACTGGAACATTGTTAGGGGATGCGATCGAACTCAAAGCCTTGTCAACCGTTTTGGGAGAAAATCGCCCTGCCGGAAATAAATGTCGTGTTGGTTCTGTCAAAACTAATATCGGACATTTAGAGGCAGCCAGTGGAATTGCTGCATTGATTAAAGTAGCACTGTCCCTTAGGTATGGAAAGATTCCGCCGAACTTGCATTTTCAGCAACCAAATCCGAATGTGGCATTAGATAAACTGCCTCTGCAAGTACAACAAACTTTGGAGGCTTGGCCCCTGCATCACCCCTGTATTGCAGGCGTGAGTGCCTTTGGCTTTGCCGGTACGAACGCCCATATAATAATGGAAGCGGCACCCCCTAAAGTTGTGGAGTCTTGTGAGATTGATCGCCCTTTACATGTGCTGACTCTATCTGCCAAAACTGAAACAGCATTGCGATCGCTAGCCCAGCGTTATCACGAGTTTTTAGTTAATCATCCTGATGTATCAATTGCGGATGTTTGTTTTAGTGCCAATACTGGCAGAACCTCATTTAACCATCGGCTTGCTGTTACTGGGGACTCCACAGCACAATTTGTAGGACGTTTGGAGGCGTTTGCATTGTCTGGACAGTCTGCGGGGTTAGTGAGTGGCTTGGTGAAGCCAAAGAAAGTTCCCAAGATTGGATTTTTGTTTACTGGCTTAATTTACGACAAATTAGAACTGGATCGTCAGCTGTACGAACAAGAACCAGTCTTTCGCCAAGTTATTGATCGCTGTAATGCGATCGCGCAACCATTACTCGGAAAATCTCTTCTCGACGTTCTTTATATCTCCGCAGCTCAGGAAACTGCCATCGATAGGATTGACAACTGCACGGCATTATTTGCGCTGCAAATAGCACTTTGCGAGTTATGGAAATCTTGGGGGATTAAACCCACGGTTGTGATGGGAGCAAGCTTAGGAGAGTGTGCTGCTGCCTGTGTTGCGGGTATTTTGAGTTTGGAAGACGCGCTCAAGGAAGCAATCTCCTTAGAGCAGCATGTCACATCTCAAAGCCAGAAAGGGACGATAACCCTTGTATTTGCAGATGAACAGCGAGTGGCAGCTGCAATTCAACCCTACGCTGGCAAAGTTTTCATTGGTGTCTTCGCTGGACCGATGCTTACGATTTCTGGTGAGCAACAAGCAGTTGATGCGGTGATAGCTGTTCTTAAAGCAGAAGGAATCAAAACGATTCAACCGAGTGTATCCTACCCCTATCATTCCCCTCTAATGGAATTGATGGAGATAGATTTTGCTCTTTCTTCTCCTCAAATCCCAATAATTTCTGGTGTCACAGGGCAACTGTCTGGTGATTCAATGACCAATATAGAGTATTGGAGGACTATGCTCCAGAAACCCGTGAGGTTTTCAACAGGGATGCAAACTATGCTCCAGCAAGGAGTCACGGTATTTGTCGAGATTGGACCAAAGCCCAATTTATTGTCAATGGGCATTCGTTGTCTGCCTGAAGGAGTTGGGGTTTGGCTTCCAAGCTTACGTCCGGGGCAGTCCAATTGGCAGCAGTTATTGTCCAGTTTGGCACAACTTTATGTTTTAGGAGCACCTGTTAATTGGTCGGGATTCGATCATGACTATCCCCGCGATCGCCTACGACTGCCCACTTATCCTTTTGAACGACAACACTATTGGTTCAGCAGTAGTCGTTCGTCGCAACCAAGCGATCTATCTTTGCTACCTCACCATTCTTTGATTTCTAACTTACTTAATCGACAAGATTCGGTGGAACAGATTATTCAGCTTCTTGCCCAAACCGAATCATTTTCACTTTTAGAAGTGCAACTCCTACCAAAGATAATCACTACTCTAGTTCGACATCATCAAGAAACTGTATTTTCAACCGATGAACATGAATTATCTTTAACCAGCCAAACCACAAATATAGAAATACCGATCCCTGAAATTATTGCGCCTAAATCGAATATTGAGTTAAGGCGATTACAACTTGCAACATCCCCAGAAGAACAGCAGCAACTGCTTGAAAAATATTTGATAGAACAGATTGCTAAAGTGTTGGGATTGGCTCCATTGCAGCTAGACGTTGAACAACTGCTCAATACCTTGGGGTTAGACTCGTTGATGTTAATTCAACTGGTAAACCGCATTAAAAAAGACTTTGCTGTAGAGTTGTCAATTGAGGCATTATTTGAAGATATGAGCCTGATCGATTTAGTTCGGCAATTACAAACTCAAATTACCTCATTTAAGAATGCATCTAGCAGTTCTTCTATGATGATGGGGAGCAAATCGTCTGTTGCTTTGCCTTTATCCTTTGCTCAGGAATCATTTTGGTCACAGGTAAAACTTGATCCAAGTAATCCCTTTGCTAATCTCCCCTTCACCCTGCATTTTACAGGTGATCTTGACATTCCAGCGCTAGAACGCAGTCTGAATGAGTTGGTGCATCGTCACGCTGCTCTGCGAACCACTTTTGATATTACCGCAGATGAACCCACTCAAATCATTCATCCTCGGATGAATCTGCCATTGACAGTTGTGGATTTGCGATCGCGTAGCGTGTCCGTTCGCGCAGCGTCTCTGGCAGGAGAAGGACAATCGCTCTGTCAACCAGAACAGCAAATCGCAATTCAACAACTGTCCGACCAAGAAGCTCAACAATCATTTGATATTGTCAGAGGGCCGCTTGTGAGAACCACACTGCTGAGGCTCTGGGAAAATCAACACATTCTGCTCATTACTATGCATCACCTGATTACAGATGGCACTTCTATGGTGATCTTTCTTCATGAACTGGCAACGGTCTACCAAGCATTTTCCCAAGGGCAAACCCCACCCCTTCCAGAATTACCGATGCAGTATGCAGACTTTATTCGTTGGCAGCGTCAGTGGCTGCAAAAAGAAGATGTACTTACCAAACTACAAAGCTACTGGCAGCAAAAACTTGCACCGCATCTGGTTGTTCCTGAAATCAAAACAGATCGGCCTCGTCCTAATGTACCAAGATTGAAAGCAGCTATTTATCCCTTCCAAATATCTAAAACGTTATCAGCACAACTTAAAGCACTGAGTAAACAGGAAAGATGTACTTTATTCATGCTTTTATTAGCAACTTTACAAATTCTAGTGCATCACTATACAGGTCAGCTGAACTTCTGTATAGGCACTACCGTTGCTAATCGCAATCAATCTGAGCTTCAAGGCTTAATTGGCTGCTTTATTAACCAAATTCCAATCAAAGCAAATTTAGAAGACAATCTCACGTTCCGGCAAGTACTCCATCTAGTTCGCAAAACCACTTTAGAAGCATATGCTTGCAGTACTCTTCCCTTGAAACATATTCTGAAAACTGTACCTCCCTCAAAAACAGATAATCTTCACACCTTTCCTCTACCAATAGTTGTGATTTTTCACAATGAAATTCCTTTACTAGCTGAGAATGTCAAACTGTCAGATTGTCTTTATGTTCGAGGAGAAAATAGAAAATTCAGGGGGGCAAGACGTGATTTGACTCTGCATCTGGGAGAAACACAAAAAGGTATTTGGGGAGAGATGGAATACGATATCGATCTATTTTTTGAAAGTACAATAAAAAAAATCATAGAAGACTTTATGAACTTACTTAAAAGCATTACAATCAATCCAGATACCATCTTTCAACAATTCAAATAAAACAGAGAATAAATGGATAAATAATTCCATTATAAAACAACGTAATAGTTAGAGATGTTCACTTTGAAATTGAGATAGATACGTCATGAACCTAATACTTCGTAATATTTTGATGTGGACAGTTTACCCAGATATCATGTCGATTGGTCTGATGATTTATTATATACTAAAAAGTTATGGTATAAATGCCTTCCTTAGTAGTTACGTAGCTACAATCATTACTGGAGTCGGTCTAATAACTTTTTTTGAACTTGTACTTCCTTATCGGAAAAAGTGGTTGCCCAGTAAGAGCGATGTTGGAACTGATTTCATTTTTATGATGTTGGTACAGGTATTACTCCCTTACCTTTTTTCCATTTTCTCAGTGAGTTTGTTGTTCTACTTTATCAACAACAATAATTGGAACTTAAGTAGTTTCTGTCAGCACAGCTATCCCATGTGGATACAAATCTTGATTATGATATTGTCTGGTGATTTACTGAGATACTGGTTACATCGTGCAGCTCATACATGGACTCCGTTATGGCGATTTCATGCCGTACATCACTCAGTTCACAAATTATATTGGCTTAATCTTGGGAGATTTCATCCCTTAGATAGATCGCTGCAACTTTTGTGCGATAGCTTGCCCTTCATTTTTCTTAACGTATCCAAGGAAGTACTGGCGCTTTACTCTGTTATTTACTCAATTAAAGGATTTTTTCAGCACTGCAATATAGACGTAAAACTTGGCTGGTTTAATTACATCATCAGTAGACCTGAGCTACATCGCTGGCATCACTCCATAAATATTCATGAATCAAACAATAATTATGGAAATCATACAATAATTTGGGATATTATTTTCGGGAGCTACTTTCTTCCCAAAGAAAAAATGTATCTGAGCTGGGTCTTTTAAATCGCAATTACCCAATGAGCTTTTTGAAACAAATGCAAGCGCCATTTATTAAAGGGATCGATATAGCTCACTGATAATTTATCTTATCCTAAACGATTAGTTATAATTTCACTATTTTTACCGTTGCTAAATTTTATTTTGAGTACAGAAGAGTTATGAATCACGATTTATTTTTACCACGTTCCACCCAAGAAGCAACTTTAGTTAACCTGTTACGTTATAGGGCAATCCAACAACCAACTCAAGCACCATATACCTTTTTGGTAGATGGAGAAACACAAAAAGTTAGCTTCACCTATGAAAAATTAGATCAAAAAGCACGCGCTATTGCAGCATTACTTCAAAGCATGAAAGCTTTTGGAGAAACAGTACTACTTCTCTACCCACCCGGACTGGAATTCATTGCTGCTTTCTTTGGAGGTTTGTATGCAGGTGTAACTGTTGTACCTGTGTACCCACCACGAGGTAAACAACGGATTACAAGGTTACAAGCTATTGCACAAGACGCACAGGCAACTTTTGCACTCACTACATCATCTGTGATTACTAAATTAGGACAAAGCTTTAAGGAAGAACCAGAATTAGTAGCTTTACAATGTATAGCAACTGATGAAATTCCCAACGAATTGTCAGATGATTGGTTTTTTCCTGAGATTACTAACGACTCCCTAGCACTTCTCCAGTACACCTCTGGTACAACAGGAAACCCAAAAGGGGTAATGGTGAATCATGACAATCTACTATATAATTCCGCTTTAATTTATCAGTCTTTTGAGCATACACCTAACAGTCGAGGTGTCATCTGGCTGCCTCCTTACCACGATATGGGGCTGATTGGTGGAGTGTTACAGCCTCTATATGGTAGTTGCTCAGTCACACTGATGTCGCCAGAGTCTTTCCTACAAAAACCCTTTCGCTGGCTAAAAGCTATTTCTGACAATCAGGCGACTACCAGTGGGGGGCCTAATTTTGCTTATGACCTGTGTGTTGAAAAGATTACACCTGAGCAACGTAAACACCTCGATTTGAGTAGTTGGGAGGTTGCTTTCAATGGTGCTGAACCTGTACGGGAGGAAACTATAGAGAAGTTTTCAGAAACCTTTGCTGATTGTGGCTTCACAAAAAGTACTTTTTACCCTTGCTATGGAATGGCAGAGACAACTTTAATTATATCTGGGGGTGTGAAAAAACAGCCACCAGTGATTCGCTTTGTGCAAGAGCAAGCTTTAAAACAGAATTTGATTGTGACTACTACAAGCGATTCAGAAGACGCTAAAGCAGTTGTTGGTGTTGGTCATAATAGTTTAGCTCAAGAAATTATCATTGTTAACCTAGAATCATTAACTCCCTGTCTGGATGGAGAAATAGGAGAGATTTGGGTTGCTGGATCAAGTGTGGCTGGTGGTTACTGGAACAAACCCCAAGATACTCAACAGACATTTAATGCACAATTGCTAGACACAAAAGGAGGTCCATTTCTACGCACTGGAGATTTAGGATTTTTGCTTGATGGCGAACTATTTATCACAGGTCGCCTCAAAGACATGATGATTATTCGAGGGCAAAATCATTATCCCCAGGATATTGAATTAACAGTCCAGAATAGTCATCCAGCACTGCGAGCAAATTGCGGGGCAGCATTTTCTGTGGAGATAGATGGTATTGAGCAGCTAGTTATTACTCAAGAGATAGAGCGTACTTACTTACGTCAGTTGGATGTAGATGAAGTCGTTAAGTCTATTCGTCAGGCAGTGTCTGAATACCATCAGTTACAAGTTTATGCCATTGTGCTGCTAAAGACAGCGAGCATCCCAAAAACTTCTAGTGGTAAAGTTCAGCGTCACGCTTGTCGAGTTGGATTTCTTGATAAAAGTTTGGATGTTGTCGGAGATTGGATCGCGAATCTTACGGAAACAGACTTACTGCAACTTCAAGCAGAAGTAGACGATCTTTGGCAACAAGTGCAAAATTCAGATGTGAATTCAGATATTAATAAATCTGACACAGATCAGAAATCATTAAAGCCAACTTTGACAGAAAAAGAGATCCAGACATGGCTGATTTCTCATCTCGCCATGTACTTGAAAATACCTCCTGATGAGATAGATATTCAAGAGCCTTTTTCTACATACGGTTTAGATTCAGCAGTGGCGGTGAGCTTAACGGGGGAATTAGGTCAATTGCTTGATTGTGAACTTGAAATTACTCTTTTCTGGGAGTATCCAGACATCGAAACACTATCACAATACTTAGTAGAAAAATTTCAGTCGTTGGCATCAACAACTTATTCAGTTGTTGTTTAAAAAGTAATTGACTAAATCAAACAAATTATTAGCATGAACAAAGAAGTTATTAGTACTAACCACGCAGAAAAACTCAAGTTATCAAAAGCATTCAGATTCAATCTTTTTGACCCGAAAGTTCGCATTAATCCTTATCCAACTTACCACCGCCTCCGAACAGAATCTCCCATACATCAATACTT
>JADEXV010000121.1 GCA_015206945.1 Nostocales cyanobacterium LEGE 12452
AGGCAGGGGAGGCAGGCAAAGAAAGAAGAACCAATACTTCGACTTCGCTCAGTACAAGTGCCCAATGCCCATTGCCCCATGCCCGTGAAAATTTTAGTTTGAGAATACCCGCGCCAATTTAAAATTTAAATTCCGGTCATTTACCCAGAAGTACAAAAGTTATTATGTTATCTAAAAGAATCTTACCGTGCTTAGATGTGAAGGCGGGACGGGTTGTAAAAGGAGTTAACTTTGTTAACCTCCAAGATGCAGGCGATCCGGTAGAGCTGGCCAAGGTTTACAACGAAGCCGGTGCTGATGAGTTAGTATTTCTGGATATTACAGCTACTCATGAAGACCGAGCTACAATTTTAGATGTGGTCTACCGCACTGCTGAACAGGTCTTTATTCCATTGACTGTAGGTGGTGGCATTCAATCCTTAGAAAATGTTAAAGCTTTGTTACGAGCGGGCGCAGATAAGGTTAGTATTAATTCTGCGGCAGTGCGCGATCCAGACTTGATTAATCGGGCAAGCGATCGCTTTGGTAATCAGTGCATAGTTGTTGCTATTGATGCCAGACGCAGAAATAACCCGGAAAATCCAGGTTGGGATGTGTATGTGCGGGGTGGCAGAGAAAATACAGGCTTAGATGCCCTATTGTGGGCACAGGAAGTTGAAAAACGGGGGGCCGGAGAACTGCTAGTCACAAGTATGGATGCTGATGGAACCCAAGCTGGGTATGACATTGAGATCACACGGGCAATTGCCGATGCTGTAGAAATTCCAGTTATTGCTTCTGGTGGTGCAGGTAATTGTGAACATATCTACACTGCCCTAACTGAAGGCAAAGCTGAAGCCGCATTACTCGCATCACTGTTACATTACGGACAATTAAGCGTAGCAGAAATTAAAAGTTACTTGCGCGATCGCAACGTGCCAGTCAGAACATTCTGTTGATCCACTATTACTCCTTTAATGACATCCATCTAAGGTTAGGCACACTTCCTGAAAAGGGTGTTAATATTATTTTACAAGTATTAACAAATATTAAAAAATATGTTGCTTCCTATATTACTTTTTGATGTAGCTTTGGTAGCGTGGTCGCTGCACTTAATGGAAAAAGCCTATGAGAGTAAAGAATTTTCTCTTATGTTGGCTGGTACATTGGTTGCTCTGGCTGCTGCTGCCATGTTAGTAGTTTACTTTTTGATGGGCCATTGTATGACCTATTTGTTGCAAGTATCCTAGAGAGTGCTGAGTGCAAGAGGGGATATTTAAAATTTAGTTTCCAGAAAGCTTGACAAAGTAATAATAACTAAGTAATTATATATAGCTGATTTTAAGAGGATGTTTTAAAAGTATCCGAAAGTATAATTTTGCCTTCTGGAATAGGGTAAGTGCAACGAAAAACTAGGGTTTTCACCATATACTTACTTAAATGCTTGGCTGTGCTAATTATGAAAGCAAAAGACCCTTTTAAAACATCCTCTAATACCAATTCGCAATTTGCAATGGGCTAATGCCCTGCTCCGCTAACGCAATGACGCTCCTACGTCGCTAACGCAATTAAGAAACTTAGATGCAGCAAGACTTTCCTGATTTACATCTGTTGCCTCATTTTGGAGAATTGCTATAAGGGGTCATAGCGCATTTGGTAGCGCACCTGTACATTCACAAATTTTAGATGTCACAATCGATTTCAGCGTTTGAGTAAGGATTATGAGTTGTACAGAGAGTTAAGTGAAGCAATGATTTATGACTCATTGATTCGTCTGATGGTAAAGCGAATGGCACCTTAAGCTTTTCTTGACGAATCAGATATAAGGATAAATATGGCTGACCAAACCTAATTTATACATCACTTTTTGAGTTTTACTTTCTGGAGTAATTCATCTTTAATCCGGTTAAGAATTGAAGTCTCGTCCAAATTTGTCAAAATCCGATTAATCACTGCTTTCGGGCCGTCAGGCCCCCAAGTTGCGCCATTGGCTAAATAAACTTTGGTAACTTGTCCAATACCGTAAGAAGAAACACCAGCTACTCCTCCTTGGGTAATCGCCACCGATATATAAGGCCCTAGCGCAATACCACCCGTAGCTGTTGCAGAAATTCCAAGTAAAGTTTTTAATCCACTCAAGCCTAAATTTGCTAACAATTCACTAGCACCGATGCCGCCCATACTCAGGGCGATTTTTTGTAGCAATTGTACAGCCCCAGCTTCGGTCATCGAGAAGCCATAGAGTTTAGATAAACCCAAAATCAGAGCAATATCAATTACCACACTACTCAGAATATCTACCACAGTTACAGGATTGAGTGCGATCGCTAATGCTTTAGTCATTACAGCCTTCCAAATCAACTGATTGGCATTCTGTTCGCGAATCATCAGTTTTCGTTCTATCAACTGCTCATTTACGATATCGGCATAAAGCATGGTATTTAGGGCAACCAAGGCTTTACCCTCACGATGCAGAATCTCCAATATTTTCAGCTTCAGTTCCTCGACTTGGGCATTCCCTGTACGCAACTGTATGCCCCTCGTACCATCAGGGCGACGAATCGCCGTCTTCACCAATGGCGATGCCGCAGCCATCACAATTTCCAAAGGTGTGAGTAATTCCCGCACTCTTTCATCCCGGATTTTGTGATAAATTGCCATCCGGTCTGCTTCTGGATACTGATCTACTTTGTTAAATACCAGAATGATCGGTTTACCTGCTTCCCGCAACTGAGAAAGGGCGGCGTATTCCAGCTTTGTCATATCGCCAGATATCACAAACAAAATCAAATCTGCTTGTTTGGCAATCTGTTCAGCTAAGGCGGCACGAGTTGCGCCATCTACTTCATCTAACCCAGGAGTATCAATTAATTCCACCTGCGATTGACCTACACCAGGGAGAGTGACACGCAAAGCCCGTTCAGTTTCCCCAATCATCTCCTCGCTAATACTCCAATTAACTGTTTGAGCAGTACGGGTAACACCGTGCAGCGGCCCAGTTTCAAATACCGTTTGCCCAACCAAAGAATTGAGTAGGGAAGACTTACCACGTCCCACCATACCAAAAGTCGCAATCTGCACTACCATGCGGTCTAACTTTCCCAGCATGGTTTCTAACTCAGCAATTTCCGTCTCTAACCCGGTTTTTTCCTGGGGAGTAAGGTCGAGATTGGCTACCAAGTTTCGCAGGGCTGTTTGTGCTTGTTTATAATTCAGTTCCGTCTGAATGTCTTCAAAACTAAAAATAGCACTATCCAGTTCTTCCTCCCAGCTGAGAGAATTTGCGTCAGTGTTAGCGGAATCGCTTTGATGAGGTTCAGGCACGGGCAATGTCGAAGTCATATCAATTTGAGATTTGAAATTTGGGATTTTTAAATTAGCCCTGTCTCTTATCCTAGTTATTTTTGAGAGGGGAGTGGGGAATAGGGAATGCCCAATGCCCAACTCGTAGACTAATGGCTAACAAAAAGTCATAAACTGAAAAATGCATCTAAATATAACGCGTTAGGATCTTGACTAAATTACCTGTGCGGAAAATCGTTATTGCCGGCAACTGGAAAATGTTCAAAACCCAGGCAGAAACCCAGGAGTTTTTACAAGGATTTCTGCCCCACTTAGAGGAAACCCCCCAAGGGCGAGAAGTGATATTGTGTCCTCCTTTCACTGATTTAAGTGTTTTGTCCAAGACCTTGCATGGTAGCCTCATCCAACTGGGGGCACAAAATATCCATTGGGAAGAATATGGAGCCTATACGGGTGAGATTTCTGGCCCAATGCTGACAGAAAGCGGAGTGCGCTTTGTGATTGTCGGTCATAGCGAACGACGGCAATATTTTGGGGAAACGGATGCCACCGTTAATCTGCGCCTCCGAACTGCTCAAAGGTTTGGTTTGACTCCAATTCTCTGTGTTGGCGAAAGTAAACAACAACGAGATGCGGGAGAAGCTGAATCACTGATTGCTCTCCAACTCGACAAAGCCTTGCTAGATATTGATCAGGATAATTTGGTGATTGCTTATGAACCGATTTGGGCCATTGGCACTGGTGACACTTGTGAAGTAGAGGAAGCTAATCGAATAATTGGCTTAATTCGTAGCAAGTTGACTAATCCAAATGTATCAATTCAATATGGCGGCTCAGTCAAGCCGAATAATATTGATGAGATTATGGCTCAACCAGAAATTGATGGTGTCCTCGTGGGAGGAGCAAGTCTAGAACCTGAGAGTTTCGCTCGGATTGTGAATTTTAAATCAGTGTGATGTGCTTTTTTCTCGTTCCCATGCAGAGCATGGGAATGCCTAATGTAGACAAGAAGAATTCAGAACTCAGGAGTCGGAATTCAGAATTGAATTTTGTACGACTGGGTAATGAATATTACTTGAAAACATTGCTCTTTGTGGGCGAAAGAAAATTAAAATATTTTTCAAGAGTTGATACTTCACCCGTGAAAGGATGGAGTATTCTGAATTCTGACTCCTGTTAGCGGTAGCGGGGCGTTTAGCCCATTCTGACTCCTGTTTTATGCCAAGGAACTTGATAATTCGAGGACGCTGTTTCGATTGGGGACAGCGGACTTATTTGATGGGCATTTTAAATGTAACGCCCGATAGCTTTAGTGATGGGGGTGAGTTTAACACTTCCTCTGCCGCTTTAATACAGGCGCAAGCACTAGTGGCTGCTGGTGCTGACATCATCGATGTGGGCGGTCAATCAACTCGACCAGGGGCAAAGCAAATAACTCTGGTAGAGGAACTTGACCGGGTACTATCGGTATTACAGGTGCTAAGACCAGAGATTTCAGTCCCGATTTCTGTAGATACAACCCGTGCTGCTGTAGCAAGGGCATCTGTAGAAGCTGGAGCGGATATTATTAATGATATTTCTGGCGGTACTTTTGACTCAGAAATGTTGGCGACAGTGGCAAAGTTGGGTGTGCCGATGATTTTAATGCACATCCGGGGAACACCACAGACAATGCAACAACAGACTGATTATCAAGATTTACTTGGTGAGATTTATAGTTTTTTGGCTCGGCAAATTGAGGCAGCAACTACTGCGGGCATTGACCTGGATAAAATTATTATCGATCCTGGTATTGGTTTTGCTAAAAACTATGAGCAAAATTTAGAAATTTTTCGCAGCTTGCGATCGCTCGCACCACTCAACTGTCCTATCTTGGTAGGAGCATCTCGTAAAAGTTTCATTGGTCGGATTTTAAATCAACCAGATCCCAAAGCACGAGTTTGGGGAACGGCAGCAGCTTGTTGTGCTGCTATTTTTAATGGCGCTGATATCCTCCGAGTTCACGATGTTCAAGAAATGCGCGATGTTTCATTAGTCGCCGATGCCCTATTGAGAGAGGCTACACAGCAAAACTCTTAAGTGTTACCGTTCTTCGATTTTTTTGCCGTTACCTTCTTGATTTACTGACTCGGCTATCAACTCCTGAAACATTTCACTTGAGTTAGCTGGATCTACAAAGACAATTTTGGCATTACTGCTCTCACCAAGTTTTTGGCTAGCATCTACGTAATCTTGAGCCACAAGATACCGCAGAATGTCCCTACTATCTGGATTGGAACGTAGAGCTTGAGAAATGATTTGCACTGAAGCCATAGTTCCTTCTGCTTTCTTAATCGCAGCTTCCTTTTCCCCTTCTGCTTCGGTAATCAGTGCCCGTTTTTTGATGACGGCGGCTTGTTCCTCTTCCCTAGACTTTCGGACACTATCAGGTAGAGTAATTCTCTGAATATCTAAGCGGAGAATCTCAACTCCCCAATCTGCCGTTACATGATTCAACTGATCTAAGATAGCTGAGTCCATCTCTGCTCTAGAGACGTTGGTCTGCTCTAGGGTATTTTGGGCAATGATTTCTCGGAGCGTAGTTGTGGTTATCTGTGTTAATGCCCCTTGCAGATCCTCAATCGCGTAAAAGCTTCTCTCGATATCTCGAATACGCCAGTATACAATAGCATCCACTTCTACGTAAATATTATCTTGGGTGATCACATTCTGAGGTTTGATGTCTGTAAACTGCTCTCGTGTAGTATCTTCCATCACAATCTGATCTACCAAGGGAACAATAAAGTTCAGCCCCGGCTTAAGTTTTCGATGATACCGTCCTAAGCGTTCGACTAAGGCTTCATTTCCTTGATTAATCAGTTTTGCAGAACCTAATGCATAACCTATAAGGGCTAAAACTATAGCAATAATTGGCTCCATGTATGCTCCTATTCATCTTTGGGGAGAATTTAGTGTCAAAGATATGCTACTAGCTTGTCATATCTTTAGAGTTTAATGTTTTGAGTCTGTAATTTTATGAACATCGGCAGCGATGTTGAGTCGCTGCGCGTTTTGTACATATTTTTTAAGTAAAACTATTTTGCGGAATGCGATCGCTATTAAAGCACCTTGATAAAACGCTGGCAAGGACTACTTGATGTAATCAACATTACTTGTACTGGCATTTTCAGACAATCTGAGTCTTTTTTAAGTGTATTTACGCAAACTGAATTCAAAAAAGTAAAATTTGCAACATTTTAAAAACACTACTATAATCGGAGGAAAATTGGCTTGGGCCATTAAAAATATCAAAATATTATGGGCAGGTTGTTAATCAAACTTATAGGTTTAATTCTACTCTTTACAGGATTATACTTTTTTGGTCAAAACATCATATTTGTTAGCGGTTACTATTCATATTTTTATCGGAGCTTACCTGCTACAGCTTCAGTTTTAGCAACAATGATCGGTATATTTGCATTAGTCTTTTTCCAAAGAGAAACTGGTAACTTGGGATGGATTTTTCTAGGCATTGGCATAGTACTAGTTTTCTTAAGCGGTGGAGTTATTTTAAAGCCAACTAGCTTATGGAATTTTATAATTGCTTTTACAGCATTAGCAACTGGATATAAATTACTAAATGAGGGCAGAATCAACTTTTAAAATCTGTTTTCATCATATATCTTAGTAACTAAGATTACATTATTCTCCAGATCATAGTACAGTCAAAAAAATTTACTATTATAATTTCTCCATCTTCTCTATTGGTTCTGAGAGTGCATTAGGGCATTTAAATTAACTTTTAGTTAAGTACCGATTTCAACAGGCAGAAGCACACATAACCCGCCTCAACCGGACGAATAGCCTCTTAATCATGACTTTAGCTCAGAGGAGTTTTACTAAGGTTGAGGGTAATATTAGAATGGAAACTATTGATGATGAGGAAAAGGGAAGAATGACCCAGGTGGTTCTAGGAGAGAACGAAGGAATAGACTCAGCTTTGCGTCGGTTTAAACGCCAGGTTTCCAAAGCTGGGATATTAGCTGATGTAAAATATCATCGGCACTTTGAAACACCAATAGAAAAACGCAAACGTAAGGCAGTGGAAGCTAGACGCACAAGACGTTTTAAATAAACCTACTTGGTGTGATACCGGCATTGCTTGAGGTTATGACCGAAAACAGGCAATAGCGCTTGCGCCATTATTCATACAAACATTAAGCAAAGTCTGCCGCACCGTTAATTAGGGTGTAAATGAGTCACTTTTCCTATACCTAGAGAGCGTTAGAGACTTTATCTTGGTTAGATGGAGCAAGCTAAAATCGCTGCCCATCAACCAAAATAAGCAGCTTTAAACATCGGTTAGCTTTCTTTAATCAGCTGATAGGATAGTATTCATCCAGCCCTAAGACTCAGAATTATTAATGGTGCGGCTATTACAAACATTCATCGCCTTTTCTACTCCCTGCTTGAGACTTAGTTCAATACACTCAACAACGAACTGAAGTACAAGAGACATCTGCTTATTTTCGGCAGCGGAAAATCGCCCCAGCACATGAGAGATAGCACCAGAATCATCATTATTAGCTGCATCTTTGGGTTTACCAATACCGATTCGCAAACGGGGAAAGTTTTGGGTACTAAGATGTGCGATCGCACTTTTCATGCCGTTATGTCCCCCAGCCGAACCAGATAAGCGCAAACGAGTTTTTCCCAAGGGTAAATCCATATCGTCATAAATCACCAACACTGACTCAGGCGGCAATTTATACCAATTTGTCACCGCTTGTATTGCTTGTCCTGAGCGATTCATATAAGTTAACGGCTTTAGCAAGCGAATCTTACCTCCACCTGGGGCCATACCCTCGCCATACTCACCCTGAAACTTTCGGTTTTCCGCTAAGGAAATGCGCCAAGAACGCGAAAGAGTTTCTACAGCAGCAAAGCCGATATTATGACGTGTTTGATCATACTTAGCTTCTGGATTCCCCAACCCAACAATTAGTTGGGGAATTACCAAAGCTGGTTGCGTAACAGCTTCTGTCATTTTGCCTATAGTCAATTGATATGCAGCACTCTTCTAGTGGTCTGTCTCATTAATTATGTGGGGCTGCTAGATCCCCGACTTCTTGAAGAAGTCGGGGATCTGAACACCACTAATCTCTCAAAACTTTTGGGACAGACCACTAGTACAATGTCTAAGCTAGTAATGAAGGGTTTGTAGTAAGGACTTTAGTGCTTAGAAAATAAGGACTAAAGTCCTTACTACGAACTTGACAGACTAGCTAGGTTGGGAAGAACTAGCGGTATCCTGCTCAGATTTAGCAGGGTGGATTTGCTTAGGTTCCAATTCAGCAGTAGTCTGTACAACTTCTTCTAACTGTTCTGCTTCTTTTTGAAACTCGTTTTGAAACTCCTTGGAAGCTTCTTGGAAACTACGAATTGTTTTGCCCACACTCCGACCGATCTCTGGTAGCTTTTTTGGGCCAAAGATTAACAGCGCTACTACCATAATTACAGCCATTTCCGGCAGACCGATACCAAATATATTCATTTTTTGTCTCCTGTAAACTCTAAAACCACTACAGAAACTCACATATATAGTTAGTCTAGTCGGAAATCGCAACTCACAAAAAAACCCGGAAAAACCGGGTGTAACTTAACTTATGATCCAAACTCGCTCGCTGTGTATGCGTTAGCGTCCTAAACTGCGCCAATCGACAAATACATCCTGAACCAACAGTGATTTATTGTAAAGTTGCAGAATAATCAGCAGAAACACGAAAAATAGTGCCATAAAAACAGCCATCACAGGGGTAGTACCCCAACCTGGAGCCACTTTCCCATACTCAGAGTTAAGTGGTTTCAGGATATCTCCCAACCTAGTCCTTTGTGCCATAGTTCACCTAAGATTACTTGCCAAAGCTTTTTTTAATCTTCTGTAATATTCTATAAGAATAGCACTCATCATCTATCTCTCAATTATGGAACCCGCAATAGTTCTTAGCATTTCTATGGCTGCCGTGGTGGTTGCCATCACTGGAATTTCGATTTATACCTCCTTTGGCCCTCCTAGCAAGGAATTGAACGATCCGTTCGATGACCACGAAGATTAAAATGAGTCATATCATGTCCGCAGCGTAAATTTTTGGTGCGATGTCTACGATGGGTTACGCCTACGTAGACAAGCATTGCTTTTGCTTGTCGGGGTTTCCTCCATGAGCGAATGGCGTGTGGAATGAAATGATTATGACAATCATAACTAATTACCCAGACATAATATTTGAAGTGCGTTACGGCTTAAGCCGTAACGCACACTACTTTGGATGTTTTTTAATTGGAAGTCTCTAATGGCTTGCCACTACCTCTCCTTCCAGGCGAACGAGTCGGTCTGCCAAAAGTTTCTCAAGGTCTTCTAGTGCCTTGGTGAAACCTTTAATACCTTCATCTAGTTTATCTGTTGCCATGCGGTCAGCAGCGTGCATCTTGTCATAACTAGCTTTGTCAATGGATATCTTTTCGATTGACAAGCTTGCTGCCTTCGCAGGGTCAAGCTTGCGTGGCAGTTCTCCAACAGTTGCTTGCAATTCAGCCAAAAGTGAAGGTGAAATGGTCAGTAAGTCACTACCTGCAAGTTCAGTAATTTCACCAAGGTTACGGAAACTAGCTCCCATAACTTCGGTTTTATAGCCGAATTTCTTGTAGTAGTTGTAGATTTTGGTGACAGACAAAACTCCTGGATCTTCGGCTGCTGGGTAGCTATCGCGTCCGGTATCTTTTTTGTACCAGTCAAGAATCCGGCCAACGAAGGGAGAAATTAGGGTGATCCCGGCTTCTGCACAGGCGATCGCTTGGTGAAGACCAAATAACAAGGTAAGGTTACAGTGAATACCTTCTTTTTCAAGAATTTCCGCAGCGCGAATACCTTCCCAAGTGCTGGCGATTTTAATCAAAACGCGATCGCGGCCAATGCCGGCAGCTTTATACTGAGCAATTAAGTCCCGTGCTTTAGTCAGAGTAGCTTCGGTATCGTAGGACAAGCGAGCATCCACTTCTGTAGACACGCGACCAGGAATGATTTGCAAAATCTTTAATCCGAAGGCAACTGCCAAACGGTCAAAAGCTAGAGAAACTATCTGTGCTTCGGTGGCTCCGGCTCCAGCATCTTTCTTTGCTTGGAGTAAAGTTTGATCGACAATTCCCTGATATTCTGGCATCTGTGCCGCAGCAGTAATCAGCGAAGGATTGGTGGTAGCGTCTTGGGGCTTAAACTTTTCAATTGCCTGGATATCCCCTGTATCTGCGACTACAACAGTCACTTGTCGCAATTGTTCCAGTAAATTCTTAGACATAAAATACTCCGTGATGTTTGTTTAGGATTTACTTATTCCCCAGTTCTTACCAAATGAGTGCTGAGTGCTGAGTGCTGAGTGCTGAGTGGGAAGTTAAGAGTTATTTTTTTCCTTGTCTCCCTAGTCCTTAGTCCCCAATCATGAGTCCCCAGTCTCCAGTTCCTTCAATTCTGATTCTGGCAATTTTTCTTAATCATTGCCAAATTTTGCTTACTATCTTGAGCCACAGCCTTATTCTAAGTGCCTTATGCCGAAATTGGCTGTCCAATGGAATGCACTTTGATTAAGCTAGTTGTTCCTGATTTACCAATTGGAACACCAGAGGTAATTACTACTTTATCGCCCTTATTCGCTAGACCCATGTCTACAACTGTGTTCACTACATTGGTAAACATCTCTTCAGCATTGTGGACTGGGGGAATCAGCAAAGCCTCCACACCCCAAGAAAGTGCTAGCTGGCGGTAAGCGGTGATGTCGGAGGTTAGGGCAATAATGGGAGAAGTCGGCCGATATTTAGAAACCATTCTCGCCGTACTTCCTGATGAAGTGTTACAAAGAATTGCCCGTGAGCCTGTTTCATAGGCGATGCGACAGACGGATTCTGCCACAGATTCGGTAACGCTAAGACTACCTGCTTCATGACACCAAGCGTGTTTGCTACCCTCATCGAGAGCTTGTTCTGTCCGCACGGCGATGTTGTGCATCATCTGGACGGTGGCGACGGGATATTGTCCAACAGCTGTTTCACCAGAAAGCATTACTGCGTCTGTTCCATCCAAGATCGAGTTAGCAACATCGGTTGCTTCGGCGCGGGTGGGATCGGGGGCGCTAATCATCGACTCTAGCATTTGGGTGGCTGTAATCACCGGCTTGCCAGCACGATTGCAGCGGCGAATAATATCTTTTTGAATTAGGGGTACTTCGTGAATTGGCACTTCCACCCCTAAATCGCCACGGGCAATCATAATCGCGTCGGCAACTTTCAGAATGGAATCAAAGTTTTCTACTGCCTCCGATCTTTCGATTTTGGCAATTAAGCGAATCGAAGCACCAGCAGCTTCAATCATGCGTCTGGCGGGTTCTAAGTCTTGTGGCGATCGCACGAAGGACACCGCCACCCAGTCTACACCCAACTGAATCCCAAAACGCAAATCCAGCAAGTCTTTTTCGGTAATCGAACTTACAGGTAAAGGCGTTTGGGGTAGGTTGACTCCTTTGTGCGTAGAAATTAACCCGCCATTTTTCACTTGGGCCCGAATGCGATCGGCATCGCGATCGGTAACTATCAATTTGACGCGACCATCATTAATTAAAATCGGTTCGCCAGGTCGCACCATTGCGAACAAAGTCGGCAATGGTAAGGGTAGTTCGTCAATACTTTCACCCTTTTCTTGCAAAACAAAGGTAACTTCAGTACCAGCTTCTAAATTTAACCCTTCCGGTGGTAAAGTTCCCAAGCGAATTTTGGGGCCACATAAGTCTTGCATAATGGCGATCGGCTTTTGCAGCTCAGTACTAATCTGCCTGAGATAGTGAGCCGTTTGGGCGTGGAATTCATAAGCTCCGTGGGAAAAATTCAGCCGTGCCACATTCATTCCAGCTTTTACTAAGGCTTGCAGCTTTTCAGGTGCAGATGTAGCCGGGCCAACAGTACAAATGATTTTGGTTCGACGCATAGGGATTGGGGGTTGAGGAGTAACCTGCAAATTTGGATGCTTTGAGCGTAGGCGTAGCCCGTCGTAGACATCGCACCAAACATCCAAATTCACACGTGCTTCATATCACTGGTTTGCTAAATAAAAATACTAGATTCCGTTTTATTTTCGGAGTATTTACCATTTGACCCAAATCCCAAAAGTCCCTAGTCAAGAGTCAGCAGTCAAAAGCTAATGACCAATGACTAATGACTAATGACTAATGACTAATCAAACCACAGCCGCTGTCGAAGCGAGTTTTTCCTTCTGTGACATAGACAACATCAGGTCAATCACGCGATTTGAGTAGCCCCACTCGTTGTCATACCAGGCAATTACCTTGAAGAAGTTGGAATTCAACTCAATCCCAGCACCTGCATCAAAGATGCTGGAATGAGTATCACCTTGAAAATCTGTGGAAACTACTTCTTCATCTGTGTAACCCAAGATACCCTTTAAGGAACCTGTGGCAGCTTCCTTCATGGCAGCACAGATTTCCTTATAACTGGTAGCTTTGGCTGTTTTGAAAGTTAAATCAACCACAGAGACATCGGGAGTCGGAACTCGTAATGCCATCCCAGTTAACCTGCCTTTCAATTCTGGTAAAACCAGTGCTACGGCTTTTGCTGCGCCTGTAGAGGAAGGAATAATATTTTGAGATGCACCTCGACCACCCCGCCAGTCTTTTTTGCTGGGGCCGTCTACAGTTGGCTGAGTGGCAGTCATGGCATGGACTGTGGTCATCAACCCTTCAGTCAACCCAAAGTTGTCATTAATGACCTTAGCTATGGGAGCTAGACAGTTTGTAGTGCAGCTAGCATTGGAGACAATAATATCCTTGCTAGAGTCAAATAGGTGATGATTGACACCCATTAACAGGGTAGTAACTCTATCTGGATCTTTGGTGGGAGCGGAAATTACCACTCGCTTTGCACCTGCCTTCAGGTGGTTTGCAGCTCCTTCGTAGTCAGTGAAGAGTCCGGTAGCTTCCACTACATAATCTGCACTTAGTTTTCCCCAAGGTAACTCTGCTGGATTCCTAACTGACACACAAGGAATAAAATGTCCGTCAATCAGGATGCCGTCTTCCTTGGCTTCAACCTTCTGCTTTAATTTACCGTGGGTTGAGTCGTACTTTAATAAGTAAGCGAGATTATCTGGTGGTACTAGGTCGTTAATGCCCACAAACTCAATGTTGGGGTTATCGATGCCAGCACGAAGCACAAGTCGCCCGATTCGACCGAAGCCATTGATACCAACTTTCAATTTAGTCAAGATTAAACCTCCCGTTGTGGAAGTTGAACAAAAGGAGAAAGTTAAAAGTCAAAATAGATTGCCTTTTACTCTTTACTCTTTGATCCTGACAGTCTCAGTCAGCTAAGGCATATTTACTTGGCATCTTTTAAGGATTGGGGCGTGGGCATGGGGCATCCCTTCGGCTACGCTCAGGGCAAGTGGGCATGGGGCATTAATTATTCTCCTCTGCTCCCCTGCCCCTCTGCCCCCAATTCAAGTGGGTTGGACAAATCGCTTAATTTCACCACAGGCAATATAAGATTTGCCATCGGGTGCGGTTTTGACTTCATCAACGACGTAAAGCATTCCTTCCTCACGAACCGATCGCGGAAAACGCATATTCCAATCCGGTTCATATCCGTCGGAAACCACCCTAGCACGTAGTTTGCTGCCATCTTTGACACACTGAACTAAAATGCTGTCCCCTACACTGTCAGTTGTGGGAAGATCGGCAGCACTGGCAGGGCCTTTGGAAGCTTTACCTGTGTTAGCTCGATTGGATTGTCTAGGAGCAACAAAGATATCTGTTTCACCTGGTTGAGCAAAACGGGTAATCTTACCACGTACCCGATAGAAAGTGCGATCGCTTGAGAGTTCTAGTCCTTCAACGACATAGCGCGCCCCCTCTGCACGAATGGCGCGGGGAAACTGGATGTTCTTGGTTAAATCATAGTCTTTAGACATGACTTTGACCCGCAATTTACCCCCTTCACGAACGCAGTGCAATTCAACACCTGAACCGACTTCATTCACAATGGGCATGGCGTACACTTCATCGCCAGTAGTGACACCTCGACCTACCAAATCGCTGCGATTGCGCGTCATCGTTTGGTAAGTCTGATCTCGCATCTCTTTGCGTCCGGCATTGCCTAAAGCTTTTTGAGCGATCCGACTGGCGAAATATTCAAGCTGATCGATTTCTTCAGCAATTTCAAAATTCTCATTCAACCCTTTATCTCGCAAATCTTTCACAAGCGATCGCAGGATTTGTTCAGCTTCCTGATGCTTGCCATGTTCAGCGAGATTAAGTCCAGTCTCTTTGGCCTTAGCAATGGTAAGGCGACTCAGTTCCAAAATGATATGGCTTGTAGCAGCAAAAGCTGCTTCCTCAACAGTGCCAACTTTGGCGACGACATCGACCGTACCTGAAACGCTTTGAATGCGGTCATCTTGCACAACATCGGCGCTGTAATGCAGTTTCATCACAGGTAAATCACCAACTTGAGCGCTTGATATCCCCAGACTCAAACCGAGAAGTTTGTCTTCGCCCTCGTAAAGCTCTCCCAAGGTGATGACAGCTTGACCTGCGTCATTCTGGCTAACTTTAGCCAGACTTAAGGTATCAACCAGGCTGACACCATCAGCCAATTCAAGCGTCACCTTGAGATTCTGTCCCACTACTGCTCTCAGACTTTCTAGCTCAATACTAAACACTTCAGTTGCTTCGTCGATGCTCTGAATGAAGTAGAAGTTGCCCGTGGCGGCTCTTGCCATTCCAATCAACAAATCTTCATTGAAACCCTGAGCAAAACCTAACGTAGTTGTGATAATGCCTTCCTCAGCTTTTTGCCCTGCTGTCGCCGTCAGTATTTTGGGGTCTTGAATGCCCATATTGGCGTGACCATCGGTAAGCAGGAGAACACGATTGATTTTTTGGGGATCGAGTTGCGTCTTCACGTGTTCGCAGCCTTTGAGCCATCCCCCCGATAAGTTGGTAATACCGCCTGCTCTCACCTTGCGGATGGAATTTTTCAGTGTAGATTTGTTAGTCACAGACTGGGGTGGCACAACACTGTCCACTTCATCATCGTAAACAACTACTGAGAGAATGTCATCTAGCTCAAGTTGGTCTACCACAGATTCAGCGGCTTTGAGTGCGTGATGCAAGGGAGCGCCTGCCATAGAGCCGGAACGGTCAATTACAAGCGAAAGGTTAAGGTTACGTCGAGGAGATTTAGCTATGTCAGCACGAAAACGTAGCAGAATATTAGTCTTTAATGAAGATCCTGCGGCGAGGATAGACTGGTCAAATTCGTAACTTGTCTTAATCATTTTTTATATCCCTTAGAATTGTCTGTTATCAGCTACAAGCCTTGCAATACATAGACAGTAAATGCTTTATTTAGTTTACCCAGAAATAAGTTTGTCCAGTACAAAGATGGAATTGAATGTAAGATTTTATAGTTTTAGTATTTCACCAGCGTAGACAAAGCCTGTCGTAGGCATTCTCGACTCTCCGGTACTGAAAGGCGATCGCACTGGTCACTATTGCGGGAAACTGAAAGCAGATATATTAGGAGAGGAGAACCTAATGAGTTGGACTAAAGTTCTTGCAGCCGATGCACTTTCCCCAGGTACGCGAGAAGTGGTGAAAGTTGGCAACCGGAAAATTCTGCTTTTGAATCACGAAAATCAGCTTTATGCTGTAGATAACAACTGTCCCCACTTAAAATTACCGTTGAAAAGTGGGAAAATCACTGAAAGTGGAGCAATAGTTTGTACCTTCCATCGCAGTGCTTTTGACCTGCGGACTGGTGAGGTACAAGGTTGGTGTGCCTGGCCACCTGGTGTAGGTAAGGTACTCTCGTTGGTTTCACAACAAAAAGCATTGCCAGTATTTCCAGTTCGTGTGGAAGAAGGCAGTATCTGGGTTGATGTGCAAGAGGAATAGCACCCTCTCCCTGAATTTACTGAAATAGTTCTAAAAAAAGAAAAACCCCAGCTAAACTCATTGGCTGGGGTTTCTATCAAAATTTACCTATTTCAAAGATATAGGAATCATTGAATGAGAAAATACAACATCTTCTCAACTAGTTTGAACACTTTGCTGTGATGTAATATTGGGTTGTGTGTTACCATTGCCAGCTTCTATAGAAGCTGTAGCACTTTGAGATTGGCCTAAATTCACTTTGAATACCTTGTTCTGCTCTTGTTCCAGTTTAGGTAAATTCAAAATTAAAATCCCATCTTTCAAGTCTGCCTTAACTTGTTGATTCTGAACTTTGGTTGGCAGAGGTATTACTCTAGTGAAATTGCCATATCGGAATTCAGAATGAACTTTAGCATTAGATTGTGAATGTTTTTCGTAACGATGCTCACCAGCTATCGAAACTGCATCTTGAGTAACTTGAATATCCAAGTCTTTAGCTTCCACGCCTGGAATCTCAACTCTTAATAGCAACTCTGAACCATTATCATGTAATTCAACCGCAGGAACCCACGCTGTTCTTGCTGATCCAGAAATCTCGGAGTTGCCATGCTCGGTTACTGCAAGCTCAGAGAAGAGTTGATCCATTTGACGACGCAGAATCTCCATTTCACGGAATGGTTCCCAACGAATGAGTGCCATATTTTGATCTCTCCTTAACTTTCTAATTCAATCTTGGGTAATCAAACAAAGTTTTAGAGCTATTTTTTAGAGAGGAGCTTGATTGCTTTGTTTCTTCTCTCTAGTAAGTAATTTAATAAAATAAGAATCTAAAAACAGTTGGGTAAACCGTACAGGCGTAGGTTGGATTTACCGTATCAAACAAAAAAAGGATGAAAAGCTTGAGAATAGTTAATGTCAAAGTAAGTAGGCAATCATAAATTAAACTATATTATGTAATGTAAATTTAATTAAATTCGCTTATAGCCAGAAGCTCTAGCCCGATGCTAAGGGTTAGATTGACAAAAACGCTGGACTTAGCTTGCCGTATGAAGACTTGCTAACGTTTTAGCGTCTCCCCAATGCGAAAGGCTACGGTGTAGACACAAGTAAAAAAAAGCTCAGTTTCCCATTGTTATCAGATTTATCTCGTTCCCATGCAGAGCATGGTAATGGCTGATTAAGGGCTGCTGCCTCCAGTCAGACGAATCTCTGACTCAATGAATGCATTCCCAGTCGGAGACTGGGAACGAGTCAAGCCTCATCAAGGTAGGTTTTTAGGACTTGTATGTATACCGAAGCTTTGGCTGTTTGGGATTCTTCGGATTTAATTAAGTAATGAAGCAGACATGATATAAACAGTTATCCTGCTTTATTTGCAACTTTTCCATACACCCAGCGCTGAAGTATGGTTGTAAGCGACGATGATTTTTTTTACAATCTGGTGGCAGAGCTTTGCTTTCTGATTTCATGTTCAGTTTTATTTAATAAATTCTCCTGATTGAAAATTAACTTAGTAACTGATATGGATGCTCAAAAAATAAAAATCTTATTAGTTGATGACAACTTAGAGAATTTACATTTTTTATCAGACATCCTTCAACACCAAGGTTATCAGGTAGAAAGTGTCATTTCTGGACAATTGGCAATCAATACGGCACTCGCTTCTTCCCCAGATTTGCTTTTACTAAATATTCTGATTTTAGAGAGGGATGGTTATGAAGTATGTCAAGACTTCAACGCTAACGATCAAACCCAAGAAAATTCGATAATTATTTTTGGAACTTTCGATGATTTTTTTGAAAAAATAAACGTCTTAAATTTAGGAGATATTGATTATATTGCTCAACCATTCAAAACTAAAGAAGTTTTATTACGCGTCCAAAATCAACTCACTCTTCAAAGACTGAAAAAACAGTTAAAAGAAAAAAAATCCCAACTGCAACAGGAGATTCAAGAGCGCCAACGGATTACAGTTGAGTTAAATATTTGCAACAGACAAATAAAAGATATTTTTAAAGAAATTCCCGTTAGTATTAGCAAAGCCTTTTGTAGAGAAGTTTATCAAAGCGAACGCCTTGTAGTCGAAGCCGCCCTCAAGAAGAGTGAAAGTCAGTATCGCCTCCTAGTGGAGACATCCCAGGACATGATTTGGTCAGTGGATATTGATGGACTAATTACCTTTGTCAATCCAGCAGTCAAACAGATTTATGGCTACGAACCCCAAGAAATGATCGGGCGTGCCTTAATTGATTTCATCTCACCTACACAAGTTGCTAAAGATAAAGTAGTCTTTGAGCGTGTTCTTCAGGGAAAGTGTATCTTCCAGCATGAAACTACCTGTGTAGCTAAAGATGGTACCTTACTTTATCTAATGTTGAATGCGATCGCATTACACAATGAAGAGGGTCAGGTTATAGGCATGACAGGCACTGGTAGCAATATTACGCAGCGTCGAGGTGTAGAAAAATTACTCCAAGAAAGCGCGATTAAGCTCCGCAATCATAATTTGGTGCTAACACAATTGGCACAAAATCAGACGCTTTATCAGGGTGATTTGAAAGCAGCTTTGAGTAAAATCACAGAAACAGCTGTCAAGAATATTGGGATGGAACGAGCTAGTGTCTGGCTGTATGACGAAACAGGCATGAAAATCCAGTGTTTCGATCTATTTGAAGGCAGTAGCAATCAACATAGTGAAGGACTTTCCTTATCAACAGCAGACTATCCAGTTTATTTTGCAGCTTTGCAGCAAGATCAACCAATCGCTGTAGATGATGCTCATACCGATCCCAGAACTAAAGAATTTTCTGCATCTTACTCAAGATTAAACATTACCTCTATACTCGATACACCCGTTAGGCTGGAGGGACAGACTGTAGGAGTTTTATGTCTGGAAGCAGTGGGAGTCACTCATCATTGGACGTTAGAAGACCAAAATTTCGCTCGCTCTCTGGGCAATTTAGTATCCTTAGTATTAGAGGCAAAAGAACGCCAACGCGCAGAAGCCGCGCGACGCGCTTCTGAAGAAAAGTTAGCGTCAGCTTTTCGGTCATCTCCTGACCCAATTGCCTTAATTACTGTTCCCAACAAACGCTACATTGAAGTAAACGACAGCTTTTGTCGGTTTTTTGGTTATTCTCGTTCTCAGGTGATCGATCGCACCGATGAAGAATTAAATCTTTGGGTGAATCCAGAAGAATATAATTTTCTCACCGACATCCTGCAAGATACAAAAGCCATCCGCAACTATGAAATTGATGTCTGCACTTCAGCAGGAGAAATAAAAACAACACTCTTAAGTGCAGAAATGATCGAGATTGATGGGCAATGGTACGTACTGGGAACCGCGAAAGATATTACCGAACGCAAGCAGGCAGAAAATGAAAGCCGTTTATTACTGTTGACAACCCAAGCGATCACTCGCGCTAGTGATGTCAACAGCGCCTTAGCAGTGGTCTTGCGATTGATTTGTCACACCATTGGCTGGGATTTTGGTGAAGCTTGGATACCTAATGAATATGGAAACTTTTTGGAACATAGCTTGGGCTGGTACGGAGAAGAAAGCAGCTTAGAAGAATTCTGCCAGCAAAGCCAAACGGTGAAGTTTGCTCTGGGAGACGGATTACCAGGAAGAGTTTGGAAGAACCAAGAACCAGAATGGATAGAAGATGTTTCTAAAGTTACACAACCAGTTTTCTTGCGATCGCTGCAAGCCGCAAAGGTAGGATTCAAAGCTGGTTTTGGTGTTCCCATCCTGGCTGGGAACCAAGTATTAGCTGTTTTAGTATTTTTTAAACGTAGCTCAGTATTGGTAGATCGGCGTTTGCTCTTGCTAGTCAGTGCTGTTGCGGCTCAATTGGGTGGGTTGATTGAGCGCAAAACCCTAGAACAAGAACTAGCACTCAGAGAAGCTCGTCTCAATGCCTTCTTTAGCAGTGCCCCCGTCGGTATGAATATTGTAGATAACCAGCTGCGGTTTGTGCAAATCAACCAACTGCTAGCAGAGATTAATGGATTACCCCAGCAAGATCATATTGGCAAGACCATCTATGAAGTTTTACCCCACATCGCCCCTTTAGTAGAACCAATTTATCAACAGGTTCTGGTAACTGGTCAACCCATTCTCAATCAAGAATTAAGCGGCGCATCAATTAAACAACCAGGTATTATCCGCCACTTCTTAGCTTCTTATTTTCCGATTGTTGGTGAAGGCGATCGCCCCTCTGGTGTTGGCACAGTTTTAGTAGAAATTAGCGAACTACACGCAGCGCTACGCGAACGCAAACATGTCGAACAAGAACTGCGTTTAGCCAACGAACGCCTACAATATCTGCTCACCTCTAGCCCTGTAGTCATTTATAGCAGCAAAACATCAGACGATTTTAGCATTACTTTTATCAGTGAAAATGTTAAAGAAATGGTGGGCTATGAAGCGCGCGAATTTCTCAATAATTCCAGTTTTTGGCTCGATCGCGTCCATCCACAAGATATTGAACTGATCTCGGAAAAATTTGCTCAACTTATTAAGCAGGAGTACATTTCTTACGAATACCGTTGGTTACACGGTGACGGAACTTATCACTGGTTCTATGAAAAGATGAGGTTAATCCGTGACGAAGCTAACTCCCCGATCGAATGGGTTGGTTATTGGGCAGACATTAACGATCGCAAATTAGCAGAACTAGCTTTGCAGTCAGGTCAGCAACGATATCAACTTCTAGCAGAAGCCTCACCAGCTTGTATATTTCATACTGATGTCGATGGCAATGTTTTATATTTTAATCAACGCTGGAGTGAAATTACTGGATGTAGTTTAGAAAGTTCTCTGGGAACAGGTTGGGCAAATGCCGTACATCCAGACGACCGCGAGCAGCTATTGTTGGCATGGAATCAAGCAACAGTCGCTAAATCAACCTATAAGTACGAACATCGTTTCTTACATGATGATAATAGAGTCATCTGGGTAATTTGTCATGCTTTGCCAGAATTTAAAGATGATGGAGAAATTAAAGGTTACATCGGTACAATTACAGATATTACTGAGAGAAAATTGGCAGAAGAAGCCTTGCGTGAGAGTGCAGAGCGAGAAAGAGCGATCGCTCAAGTGATTCAAAGAATGCGCCAAACACTGGATTTAGAGACGATATTTGCGGCGACAACCGAAGAATTACGCCAAGTACTAAACTGCGATCGGGTTGTTGTCTATCGTTTCAATCCCGACTGGAATGGGGAATTTGTTTCTGAATCAGTAAGTAACGATTGGATTTCTCTCATAGAAGAACACAACAATGATCCTCATCTCACAGAAGGTGTTTTACAAGATGGGCGTTGTCTAGCGAAAATTTTGGATAGCGCCGATAATCAGGTGGAATATCCCGATCTGCAAGCAACCCCAGGTGCAAGTTTTCTCTGTGTCCCAGACATTTACAACGCTGAATTTCATCCTGCTTATATCAATCTCTTAGAGCGCTTTCAGGCTAAAGCCTACATTATTGTTCCGATTTTACATGGTAGTCAGCTTTGGGGATTGCTGGCGAGTTATCAAAATTCCGATCCCCGCCAATGGAAATCGGGAGAAATCAACATCGTAGTTCAAATTGGCAATCAGTTGGGTGTTGCTTTACAGCAGGCACAATTGCTCGCACAAACTCAAAGGCAGTCACAAGCATTGCAAGAAGCTGTGATCGTTGCTGATGCTGCTAACCGTGCCAAAAGCGAATTCCTCGCTAACATGAGTCACGAACTGCGTACCCCACTCAACGCCATCCTTGGTTTTACCCAAGTCATGAGCCACGATCGTGATTTATCAACTGAACATCAGCAAAATCTAGCAATTATTAATCGTGCTGGCGAACATCTCCTGAATTTAATCAACGATATTTTGGAAATGTCTAAAATCGAAGCTGGCAGAATAACCTTAAATCTCAACAGTTTTGACTTAATTCGCCTCTTGGAAAACCTCAAAGAGATGTTGCGCTTCCGTGCCACCTCCAAAGGATTGGAATTGATCTTTGAATATACATCTCACCTTCCCCAATACATTCAAGTTGACGAAAGTAAACTGCGTCAAGTCTTGCTTAACCTCCTGGGAAATGCCATCAAATTTACCGATACTGGCAGGGTGACGCTGCGGGTGGGGATGGAGACTAGGGACTTGGGAGCAGGGGAGCAG
>JADEXV010000122.1 GCA_015206945.1 Nostocales cyanobacterium LEGE 12452
GTTACAGAGACACCTGTACCTTCTAATTCATTAGCGATCGCTTCTGAGAACGATAAGACATAGGCTTTACTAGCGTAGTATACTGCCATCAGCGGCCCTGGTTGAAAAGCAGCAGTGGAAGCCAGGTTTAATATTTTTCCAGACCCCCGTTGAACCATACCTTTGAGAAATAACTTGGTTAAATGTGTCAGACATAAAACATTAACCTGTAGCAATTGCATTTCAGCATTCAAGTCAATTTCGTTAAATAATCCGTAGGTAGCAAACCCAGCATTGTTCACCAACACATCAACATTGATTGATGCTTGTTCTAGCTCCCTGAAAATTTCTTCTGGGGCTGAGGGGTTAGATAAATCTTTGGAAATAACTTTGACATCAATGCCAAATTTCTTTTTAAATTCATCGGCGATTTTATTCAGCTTGTCCACGCTTCTAGCTACTAACACAAGATTGTAACCATCCTGAGCAAATAATTTCACGAATTCGTAACCGATGCCGCCAGATGCACCAGTGATAAGAGCCGTTTGTTTGCGATTATTCTGCATAATTTTCCTCTATTAACAGCTTGAAATAAATAGACATCTGGTGAAAATAACTATGTGTTAATCCAGAAACCTTATATAGACATAGGTTTTATTTCTCCATTTTTTTCACTCATGTCTTTTATGAATCATTAATTATTAGTCATTATTAACCTAACGTTCTTTAAGCTTGATTATTCTCTCTCCAGAATAATTAAAAATTGCTAAGTAACCATAACCAATCATTGACTACACAACAACAAACACTTATTTATTTCCATTGGGAAATTTCCAAGCGAACTGCTGCATTTGCTCCTAAGACTTTTTGGCCGCGTTCAGGTAAAGAAACATACGCAACATATATACCTGGACTAGATTCAGAAGTTGGATTTAACTTTGTTACTGGCTCTTTTTCTTCAGAATTCCAACTGTATTTAGCCTCATAACTGCTATTTGATTCGGCAACATCAGTAATTAGATAGTCAGACCACAAAGGCACTTGGTCGAGATGACTGTCACGTAACCAATTCGTCTCTTGTTTTGTGAATGAATGTAGTGCTAAACGCAGGGCATATCTACAGGTATTATCATCACTGGCTGAGTTTCTTGGGATTAAGAAAGCTGTAAATAGCGGAACAGGTTTATCTGTTCGGGTTAACTCTTGTGTAATTGGGCAATAATGAGCGATCGCTTGCTCATATATAGGAATAGGAAGACTACGTAAAGCCACCCTAGTTTCTAGTTGATAAAAGTTCTTGTCCAGGTCTTGTAACTCAACATTGCTCAGAGAGAGTTTAACCTGAATATCACCAAACAAAAATCGTTGCAGGTTTTGATAACCTTCTTCGGAGTTCAATATGCCATAACGTCCACCATGAGAGCGATGAACATAAGCACGATGAGATCCAAGGATATAAGCTTTATCAATCTGAACTAAACCATCACTTTTCACTCCAACAAGATTGCGTGAAATACCAAAAGCTTCTTCATAATCATGTGCATTCGTGCCGATTAGAGAAAAAACGCGGCTTGGCGAAAATGCAGTATCTATGCTTTGTAGTGTTTCTAACTGAAAGTTATCAGGTAACTCAGTTGTTGGCTTTATACCAGGTGTTAAATACTGATACATCCGCTGAGGGCCAAAGTCATCAGAATTATTCAATTGAAACTTGTCCCTCAGATTTTCTATCAAGCCACTTCCAACCTCAAAATAAATACCGCCATGAGGTGTGGCGTAGGTAAAGAATTTGTCAATGTGATCCGCAGCTTGCTCGCCTTGTTCTGGATAAATCTTTTGAATCAAGCTGCGACAAACAAGACCTCCCATCGAGTGAGCAACCAGATAAATTTTGTCAGCGCCCGTCGTTTCTTTGACATTCTGGATCAGTTTTCTTAAACCCTTGGCGATCTCCTCCATCTCTTGTCGAACTACACTTGAGGAGCCAAAGCTAGGTGTAGATATATCATAAAATCGATAGATCCAAATAGTTTGATCGAGTCGATCGGACAATCTTTTAATCTGATTGCTCACATTCTGATTGTCAACAATCGGTTGATAACCATGATCGGTCATTAGCCGCAGCAATGGACTCTCGAAAAAAAACTTCTGGGGATTTTCCTTCTCATCTACTCGAATATGAGTTGAACCACTATTGAATCCATAAAAGGGATCGTTGACTGTTTGCTCAACGTCTTTTTGTGTACCTGCATATCCACGAACGAAGACGATTGGTAAATACTCCATATATATCCTTGCTATTTAATCAATATTTTTTCTCGTTCCCAGATTAAATCTGGGAACGAGTGCAGAATATCAAGACAAGTTGTCTTAGTACAACATTTTATTAATTCGTAGCGAATTCTCTGCGTTTAAAACACTACGATTTTACACGGGAGCTGTACTTAGAAAGTTTTCACGAACTCAATTAGGGCTTTCTTGTCTTCATCTGGGAGATTTGAGCCAAAATAATGACCCTCATCTTCTACAAAGTCAGGAGATTTGTTGGCTCTTAAAAGCACACGTGCCAACTTACCTTTAATTCCACCCTCCGGTTTCAAATCTTGGAAAAGGCTGCCGAGATTGAGAGATGTAATCGCTTCTCTAATATTGATACTTGCCAGCAAATTCACAGGCGTACCTTTAGGAACAGGAAGTTTAAATCTCGGATTCGGATCTCCTGGAGGAAGCTCTAATTTAGTATCTTTAGATGTCCTGCTGATAATTCCCTCACGCTTTTCAGGCCACAGCAGCTTTTCCATCGCATCCGTATAGGCTTCTACACGTCCTTTCACTGAAGGATCTTCGTTGTAAAGTCCTAGTGTGTTGTTGTGAAGAAGTGGTGCTGTTGCCCAAATGCTCACTAGTGAAGGTGTACGGTAATATCCCAAACCGCCGTCAGGTATCTTAAATTCGATGGGTTTTTTCTCATCGAAGGGGTTGTACAGCGTCAAAGTACCTGGTGAAGGCAGTTCTTTGAACGTCTTCGACGAGAACTGATCCCAAATATGCCCCTTAGCGGCATTTGTCCCTAGCGATCGCGCCGCATTGGTACCAATTAGGGTAACTGGATAACGCTGGTCATCAGACAAAAAGTTGTGGTCAAGAAAATTACTACTGAGTACAGACTCTTCGTACCATTTTTGAGCCTGTTCGGTGTCAGCAGCGATCGCAGCTGGTGGCTTTTTGCTGGAATGGCAACTAGCACAAGTGCTAGCAAAAACCAGTTTGCCACGTTTGAGAACTTCTTCATCTTTAGTCAAGAACTGTTCGCCATCTGGTGCATCTTTCAGGTGCATCGGCTGGATGGTTTTTAAGAATGCTTCGGCATCAGCCATGCGTGCTTCTGTCTGTCTCCAGCCTTCGCACTCCTTCCGTGCCTTTTCGATATCAAAAGGTTTTTGGGGAGTTCTGCCTAATAAAGGCTCATGGAGACTTGTCCAGTAATCGCCGCACATCCCAATGTTGACGTAGACGCGTAGTGAGGCATTTGCCACTCCTGTAGAGTCCGCACCATCCTTGAGAATATGATTAACATCCTTGGTTGAACCATCGTTCATTACCTCTGGATATCTGGGGCGATCGCCTAAATTAAAAATGGAATTAATCGCATTCGGATTGTTGATGTGATCGGTGGCAATCCGAGAAGTATCAGAAGTTCCAGGCCTTTGAGAATCAAGTACTTGCTTAACAAAACTATTTTCTCCAACGCTGGATGCAAATAATTTATTTTCCTTAATGTACTGATTACCCAATGCTGCTACAAGGTTTTCCCATTTTGGATGTTCCTTGTCTTTAGGTGGATTAAGGGGATCTAACGCTACGTGACAGATCGCGCAGGACTGCCCAATCACGTAAGGAGGCTCAATTTGTGAGGTTTTGGCATATTCAACAGGGTTCCATTTTGCCGAGTCGAAGTTGGGGTTTTGGAATTTACGTAACCCAATAACACCTGTTGAGAGCGGATCTTTACACTTATCTAGCCACAAACCATATTCATCTGGCGCTGTTGCTTTTTCACATCCAGGATCGTTAATTGCGCCATAACGTTGCAATCGCTCGTCATGCACGCGCGAGTCAATCAGCTTTAACAAGTCAACACCGCCATGTGTTCGCTTCGCTAAATCGCGATAGTACTTAGAATTACCTCCAGTCCATAAGTACCAAGTGCAACGACCCCGTTTCTCGGCATCTGTCAAATTCTCCTTTGTGTATTCTGGGAGATAACCGATGCCCTCGCAGTTATCAGGGTATTCAGATACACCCGTATCCGAATACTTAGTACTTATGGGCGCAGGTGTTTCACTATACTCATCGGCTAGAGCTGTAGGCGTTCCATAAAAGCCGCAGACTATAAACATAGTCACGAATAGGAGGAGCAGACAGCCCTTAAAAATTAGACTTGTCTTTTTCATAAAACTCTCTGGTTGTAACACCTAAACCTTTTCCACTGCACCTCACATTTGCAGAGGTACACTAATGCTTCATCACTAATTTCCCATTTTCCAGATTTAGTCTTGGGATATTTTGATGATTAATGTACCTTACTGAGGCTCGTTATATATGAAGTTACTACACAAGTTTGTAAAACGTCATCAATAAACTTTTATACATTTCTAAATCAAAAACTTAAAAATTTGTAAATTTACAATGGTCTTCAATAACCAATTTGCTATGGTTATATCGATTTCCTACCTACTTGGTTAGATTTGTAACAAATTGTTAGCAGCTACTTTTAAGGTTGCCTTAACCTTTTAAGAGAAATAAAAGACGGAAATTTTGACTTTTTTTAAGAATTGCTCTGTAAATCCCGTAGGTTTACAAACTGCAAAAGTCCTTATATAACTGTAAAAACCAATAAGGATAAATATCCATGCTGAAACTTGGTAGGTAAATTTAAGTAACAAAAACTTAATACTTAGCGATCGCATCCGAAAACCTCCACTGTAGATTTGTAGACATAAAAAACTACCCTTCCAGAGACACTAGAAATAATAGTTCTTTGGCGAGACTGTTAGTGCTACGAATAATTTTGAACCCTAATTTTATTGCTGAAATAATAGATAAAGACAGAAGAACACATGGAAAACGATATTATCTTTGAGCCATTGAGATTCCGTAATCTCACAGTAAAAAATCGGATATTTCGCTCTAGTATTTCTGGCAGATGGGATAACTATGATGGTTCAGGTACTCAAGCCCGAATCAACTGGGAAGAAAAGTTTGCTCGTGGTGGTGTAGGAGCGATTATTAGTTCCTTTGTCCCAGTTGCTATTCGGGGACGAATTATGCCCAATTACGCCACCATTAACTGTGATGAGCGTATTCCCTTTTGGCGAAAAGTAGGAGAAAGAGTCCACGAATATGACTGTAAATTTATTTTGCAATTAAGCCATTCGGGGCGACAGCAAGATATTGGTGGTGTAGAAAACTTAGGAAAAAAAGCCTTAAGTTCTACTAGCCAAACAGAGCCATTCCACGGCTTTTTGTGTCAAGCGATGACACTAACAGAGATTAAAGAAACAATTCAATACTTCGCCGATGGTGCTAGACGTGCCCGTGAAGCAGGTTTGGACGGAGTAGAATTGCACAGTGCTAATGGATATCTTTTTAATCAATTTCTCAGTTCTGGAATTAACGACCGTCAAGATGAATATGGTGGTTCATTAGAGAATCGAGCGCGGTTTTTGCTAGATGTAATTAGAGCAATCCGCAAAGAAGTAGGCAACGACTTTCATTTGCAATTCAAAATTAGTGCCGTTGATTATAACAACGCCGTCACCTTTTGGGAAAAACCAGGTAATACCATAGAAGAATCTATTCAAGTTTGTAAATGGGCAGAAGAAGCTGGAGCTGATGCTGTCCATGTCTCAACTGGTAGCTTATTTCCTCACCCACTCAATCCCATTGGTGATTTTAATTTTGATGTAATTACTAAAACTTATGATGCGATGTTGTCGAGTGGCGTCGAAACCACACGCAACTACATTTTATTTCGCAAAGCATTTTTGCATCCAATTTTCAATTTTTTATGGAATCGGGTGAAAAAACAATTGCCTCCTCAAGCATTTAGTGGTGATGATGTAAAAGATCCGAAAATCAAACAGCTATTAATAGAGAACCAAGGCAGAAACTTACTAGATTCTAGAGAAATTAAAAAGCACGTTAATATCCCCGTATTATGTACAGGTGGTTTACAGCAAGCATCTTATATTCGTCAGGCAATAAATGATCATTATTGTGATGGGGTGACAATGGCTCGTACCCTAATTGCTAATAATGACCTAGTTAAATCTTTTCAAGCAGGTAAAGACTTGGCAGATAAACCCTGTACCTATTGCAACAAATGTCTGCTAAATGTCATTGAAAATCCCTTGGGTTGTTACGAGCAGGATCGCTTCAATAGCTATGAAGAGATGATGGAAGAAGTAATGTCGGTTTTTCATGAAACTCAGTTGGCAAATTTATCTAGATAAAAAAGCGATGCGTATCATATCGACAATTTCGCTTACAAATAATCTCGACAAAATGGGGAGTGTTTCATGACTGAACAAACAAACCCTACCCTACTTCCAACCTCAATCAAGGGAGTATTCCAGCGGATTTGGGTTGTAATTGTAGGTATTGTAGCAGTAGCAGTATTTTTCCTTTGGCCTGTTTTGTCTAACTCCCCAGTGGATTATGCTGATATTGAAAACCATTTTAAATATGGTTCAATCGGCAGCGAACCCATCAATGGCATCCCTTACTGGATTTGGAAAGTTTTACCAGAATTATTCCCAGATAAATTACCTGGAAAAGGTTATACTTCTTTGGGATTTATCAAAGAACCTGACAAAAATTTACCTATAGGCTTTTCGCAACGGCGAGTCTTTATCGATAGAGTTGCGTTGAATTGTGCTGTATGTCATACAGGAACGCTGCGAAATACCCCTAATAGCGAACATCAAGTCATCACGGCAATGCCTGCTAATGTGGTTAATTTGCAGGGATATATCAAATTTTTATCAGCAGTTGGTGTAGATGAGCGCTTTACTGCTAACCGAATGTTGCCAGAAATTGAAAAAATCAGTGGTGGTCTTAATCCCATTGAAAAATTACTTTATCGCTTCATTGCAATTCCTCAAACTAGAGATGCACTAATTAATCAGGGATCTCGACTTAATTTTGTTGAAAAACAACCAGATTGGGGCCCAGGAAGAGTAGATACTTTTAATCCTTATAAAGCAATTCAATTCCATTTCCCAATGGATAAATTGCGTGAGGATGAATTGATTGGGACTTCTGATTTCCCCTCAGTTTGGAATCAAAAACCCCGTGAGGGATTGCAGTTACATTGGGATGGTAATAACACTTCTGTTGATGAACGAAATAAGAGTGCAGCTTTAGGCGCTGGAGTCACACCCACAACAATTGATTTACCTCGAATTCAAAGAGTTGCCGATTGGCTTTGGGAACTACCACCACCAAAATATCCCTACGAAGTTAACGAAACTATAGCAGCGAAGGGAGAACAGCTTTTTCAAAGTAATTGTGCTAGTTGTCATGCTTTTGGTGGTGCATATACAGGCAAAGTTGTCCCAATTCAAGAAATTGGTACAGACCCTCATCGTCTCGACTCATATACCTACGAAACGATGTCTAACCAAAATACTTTGTATACAGGCTATCCGTGGCGCTTTAAGAATTTCCGCAAGACTAATGGCTATGCAAATATGCCCCTTGATGGTGTTTGGTTACGTGGCCCTTATCTGCACAATGGCTCAGTTCCCACCTTACGGGATTTATTAGAAACACCAGAAAATAGACCTAAAGAATTCTATCGTGGCTACGATGTCATTGACAGAGCAAAAGTTGGCTTTGTATCTGATGTCGGTGTAGAAAACGGTAAGCAATACTTTAAGTTCGATACCACAAAACCTGGAAATAGTAACAGTGGTCATTTATATGGTACCGATCTTCCTACAGAAGATAAAGATGCACTAGTTGAGTACATGAAAAAGCTTTAAAAGGATAAAAAAATGAATAATTACGCTAAATGGTTTAGTCGTGTTACTTGGGTTGGCATTATTGTTAATATGCTTTTTGTCATTCCCTCTTGCTTCTTTCCAGAATTAATGCTGACGTTCCTTAAAATGCATATACCAGAGCCAATTATCTGGGTTCGTGCTGCGGGGATGCTGTTGTTTATTATTAGTGCATTTTATATTCCTGGGGCACTTGACCCGTATCGATATCAGGCAACTGCCTGGATATCAATATTTCCTTCAAGAGCTTTTGGCTCAACATTTTTCATTTGTGCAGTACTTTTCTTTGGGCAAGATAAAGGATTTTTATCCATTGCCTTTGTAGACCTGTTTTTTGGATTAGCGGAACTAGTTCTTCTGACCCTAGCAATGCGTAGCAAAATGCAATCACTGCAATTCCAGTGAAGCAATTATCCTAATTTTATCCCTAGTTTAGTGTAGGTATATTTCCTGCACTACAAATAGATTCTTCTGCAAAGGAGCAAAAGAGTGCCATGACAATACTCAAAAATAAAATAGGTAGGGTAATCACAAGCATTGTTTTAATTGTGGTTCTTTTAGCTGGTGTAGTTGGGTATGTGGGATGGTACAACCTTTTTCGAGAGGTTCCCACATATTATGAATCGCCTGAAGAACACTTTAAATATGGTTCTATTGGCACAGAAGAAGCGCAAGGTGTTCCCTATTGGATTTGGCTGGTACTACCACGAATATTCCCTGATAAATTACCAGGGCCAGGTGGTTATACTTCCTTGGGAATCACATGGGAAGAAGGTAAAGAAATGCCAGTTGGGTTTACGAAAAAAACCATTGGCTTCCCTCGCGTCGGTATAACTTGTGCTGTTTGCCATACTGCTACCTATAGAAAAACAGAGAAAGATAAACCCACAATTGTAGCTGCTGCTCCTGCTAATAAGTTTGATTCACAAGGCTATTTACGATTTTTGAGTGCAACTGCTGGTGATTCCAGATTTACAGCAGATTATATCCTTGATGAAATCAAATATAATTACAACCTTTCTTGGCTAGAAAATTTACTTTATCGCTATGTGCTAATTCCTCAAACTAAGAAAGCACTGCTGCAACAAAAAGAAGATTATAGTTGGACAGATTCTCGTCCTAACTGGGGTCCTGGTCGAATTGACCCTTTTAATCCAGTTAAATTCAATACTTTAAAGTTGCCCAAAGATAACACTATTGGTAACTCTGATATGATGCCTCTTTGGAATCAAAAGATGCACAAAGGGTTTGCACTCCATTGGGATGGGTTAGAAACTTCACTAACAGAAACTGTTCAAACTGGAGCAATTGGTGACGGTGCTACCAAAAAATCACTTCCTGTAGCCGATTTACAACGAGTAGAAGATTTTATTCAAGAACTACCACCTCCTAAATATCCATTTGCGATTGATGAGCAAGTGGCTGCAAAAGGAAGCCAAATTTTTGCTAATACTTGTGCATCTTGTCACGCTTTTGGTGGTGAAAGAACGGGTACTGTTATCCCCGTGGAAGAAGTGGGAACTGACCGCCATCGGTTAGATATGTGGACGCAAGAAGGAGCGGATACTTACAATCATTTTGGTGATGGCTACCCTTGGGACTTCAAAAACTTACGCAAAACCAATGGGTATGTATCTGTTTCTCTAGATGGATTATGGTTAAGAGCGCCATATTTACATAATGGTTCAGTCCCATCTCTACAAGATTTGTTAGAAAAACCAGAGAATCGTCCTCAAGTTTTCTATCGAGGATATGATGTCTACGACCCGAAAAAAGTTGGTTTTATTACTGATGGAGATGAAGCCAAAGCTATAGGTTTTAAATACGATACGACGGTAACTGCTAATTCAAATCAGGGACATATTTATGGCACTGATTTATCTGATGAGAATAAAAAAGCTTTGATTGAGTATCTGAAAACTATGTAATGAAAGTCGTTTGCTAAATCACATCAGAATTTAGCAACTTCCTGATGTCTATCGTTTACTAACAAACGTTAAATAACCGAATTGGAGATAATCGTGAAACCATATTTACCACAAAAAGATCCTGATGTTAATGTCCGAATCAATTGGCTAGATAAAAATCGAGAAGAGTACAAATTTAATTACGATTATCTAGCTCCTCTACCAGTAATTGATAAAGTTCCTCATAAGGAAATATTCTCGGCGGAGTATACTGCTAAACGTTTGGCAAGTATGGCAAGTCTTGCACCAAATATGCTAGCTGCTAAAGCTAGAAACTTCTTAGACCCGTTGGATGAGTTGGAAGAATATGAAGAACTTTTGTCACTTCTACCAAAACCCGATGTCATAAAAAATTACAAAACAGACTCTTGTTTTGCAGAACAACGACTCTCTGGAGCAAACCCATTAGCTATCCAAAAAATTGATGTATTACCTGATAATTTTGCTGTTACAGATGCACATTTTCAGAAGGTTGCAGGTACAGAATTTACTTTGGAAAAGGCACTCAAGGAAGGCAAGCTGTATTTCTTAGATTATCCTTTGTTATCTGATATTAAAGGTGGTGTCTACGAGAATGTTAAAAAGTACCTTCCCAAGCCACAAGCTCTATTTTACTGGCAAAGTAATGATAATTCTAATGGTGGTTCTCTAGTGCCTGTTGCCATTCAGATTAATCATGACTCTGGTGCAAAAAGCGTGATTTATACACCAGATGACCCCCATTTAGATTGGTTTTTGGCAAAAACCTGCGTTCAAATTGCTGATGGCAACCATCAAGAATTGGGTAGTCATTTTGCCTATACCCATGCAGTTATGGCTCCATTTGCGATTGTCACTGCGCGGCAACTAGCAGAAAATCATCCCATCGCTTTACTGTTAAAACCCCACTTTCGTTTTATGCTATTTGATAACGATTTGGGGCGCACTCAATTTTTACAACCTGGAGGGCCAGTTGATGAGTTTATGGCAGGTTCATTGGCTGAGTCTCTTGGATTTGTGGCAAAAGTTTATGAAGAATGGAGTGTTGAAAAATTTACCTTCCCTCGATTAATAAAAAGTCGGCGAACGGATGACCCAGAAATTTTACCGCACTTTCCTTTCCGGGATGATGGCATATTAATTTGGAATGCTGTCGAAAAGTTTGTGGCTGAATACTTGCAACTCTATTACAAAACCTCACAGGATCTAATTGATGACTATGAGTTGCAAAATTGGGCTAGAGAATTAGTCGCTAAAGATGGTGGTAGAGTCAAGGGAATGCCAGCCAAGATTGAGACTCTAGAACAACTGATTGAAATCATCAGTGTGGTAGTATTCACCTGCGCTCCTCTACACTCTGCTTTGAATTTTTCTCAGTACGAATATATGGCTTTTGTACCCAATATGCCCTATGCAGCCTACCACCCGATTCCAGAAACTAAGGGCGTGGATTTGGAAACTATCATGAAGATACTTCCTCCCTTTAAACAAGCTGCCGATCAGGTGATGTGGACTGAGATTTTAACATCGTACCACTATGATAAATTGGGTTTTTATGATGAGGAGTTTGCCGACCCATTGGCGCAGGAAATTGTCGTACAATTCCAACAGAATTTGCATGAAATAGAACGGCAAATAGACATTAGAAATCAAACTCGTCCCATACCTTACAACTACTTCAAGCCTTCGGAAATTATTAACAGCATTAATACTTGAATTAGTTTTAGTAAAAAAGAGGAATCACAATGTCAAATCAGAAAGTAACTGTCACTGCTCGATTAAAAGTGAAGCCAGGTTTGGAAGACAATTTCAAGCAGGAATTTCAACCTGTAATAGCTCTCACTCTTACAGAAGAAGGTTGTATTAATTACGATTTGCACCAATCTGTTGATGACCCATCTTTGTTTCTGTTGCATGAAAACTGGGTCAGCCAGGAAATTTTAGCTCAACACCTAGAGCAGCCGTATATTAAAGCTTTAGGGGAAAAATCAGGACAATTTTTAGTTGAACCACCTGAAGTCAGGTTATGGCAGCAGATTGCGAACAACTCCTAGCTGGTGATAATAATGACATCAAGGGTGTTATTGTATGGTGCAACTGGCTATGCTGGAAAACTCATTGCTGAATCTGCTAAAAATAACGGACTGGAATTAATTTTAGCTGGACGTAATCAAAGTTCACTAGCAGCTGTAGCCAATGAATTAAGTTTGGACTTTCGGGTTTTTGGCTTAGACGATCGGCAAGCGATCGCTCGCTCTCTTGAGGATATAATTGCTGTCATCAACTGCTCTGGGCCTTTCTCCAAAACCTCAAAGCCACTTGTCGATGCCTGCCTCCAAACTAAAACTCATTATTTAGACATAGCTGGCGAAGTACCTGAATTTCAGGCGCTACAGGCACGAGATGCTGAGGCTAAAAGTGCAGGGATAATGCTTCTCCCTGGTGTGGGATTTGGAGTTGTCCCTACTGATTGTGTAGCTGCTTATCTCAAACAGAAGTTAGCAGCTGCAACGCGACTGATTTTAATCTACGAAACAGTCGGTGGTGTATCTCAGGGAACTGCAAATACAGTACTGCCAACTTTACATCATATCGGGGTAGTCCGAGAAGCAGGTAAGCTCATTCCATCTCGCCCAGCATCGAAAAGACGTAAAGTTGATTTTGGTTATGGGCCCGAGACAGGGGTAACAAACCCTTGGCGTGCTGATATTATCACTGCGTTTCAGACTACGGGTATTCCCAATATTGAGGTTTATACCGTATTTCCTAATCCTGTGGGCTTCCTGATGCAGTCGAGCCAGTCTTTGGGATGGTTATTTAACTCGTCTCTATTCCAAAGTGCTTTAGCAAGTCTAATTAAAACTCTACCCACTGGGCCAACGGCAGCAGAACGAGCCAAGGGGCAAGTTAGAGTAATTGGTATTGCTGAGGATGAAACTGGTCAACAAGTAACTGCAAAGCTCTTAGGGCCGGAAGCATACGATTTTACGGCATTAGCGGCTGTAGCAGTTATCAAACGGGTAATTCAAGGCGAAGTTAAGGTAGGATTCCAGACTCCTGCATCTGTATATGGGGCAGATTTTGTCCTTGAAATTCCGGGAGTTACTGGGTTCGATTAAGGATATAAAAGAAAGCTGGGTTTTTTAGGCTTGATAGCGAAAAAACCCGGCTTTTTTTGCAGACTTAACAAATAAGCCCTTATTACGATCGATAAAAATTCAATTTTATTGAGATTTATTATCTTGTAAAACATCCTCAAGCATAGATGCTAATTCTTTATTTAACCGACCAGATTTGACAAATTCTGCATAAGTATCTGCCTCAATTGCCAACAGTTCTCCTCGAAATTGTTCAGTCGTAAAGCTCTGAAGATTCGGATATTCACCCTGTAATTTGTCAATTTCCATCCGTAAATCTACAAGTTCGCCTTTGATTAGTGTCTCCTGGTAACGGCGAAATTCTGGGTCAATACCGGGGCGTTGGTCTGACTGGAGGTGTTCTAGAACGCGTTCTAAAGCTACATGACGGGCAACGAATTCTAAATATTGCTCGCGCAAGGGTGCATCACCAAGCAAATTGAGTTTTTCCAGCAAAGGTTTGATGGTCAATCCCTGAACAAGCAGAGTAAATAAAACTACTCCAAATACTGTTGCAATGATTTTTTCTTGCTCTGGCAGTGTCGTCGATACACTCAATGCTAGGGCAATGGAGACGGAACCGCGTAACCCACCCCACCAGAGGATAGTTTGTTCTGGTAAAGAAATTTCCGATTTGGTGATGCTAGTACTCAATTTGCTGAGAATGTAAATACCAACTGCCCGCATCAAAATCATTGCTGCCACTGTCACCATTATGATTTGCAGGTTTTCGCCTAAACTAGCAAAGCGTATTTGGTCGCCAATTAGCAAGAAGACAATCGAGTTAACAAAGAATGCCAGAAATTCCCAAAATTCGGAAACAATAATTCGGGTGCGGGGATTCATGCCGATACGAGAGCCAAAGTTGCCTAAAATCAAACCTGTGGTGACAACTCCAATTACTCCAGAACCGCCCAAGTCTTCAATAATCAGGTAAGTGCCGTAGGCGGAAACTAGGGTTAGGGATTGTTCCACTAAGGGCAAATCGAAGCGCTGGGTAAGGTAAGAAATACCAAATCCGATAAAAGCTCCCACTGCTACACCGATGCCAACAACTGTAAATAACTGCAATAAAATTGGCTGGAATTCCAATTCTACAGTTCCCAAAGATAAGGCTACCAAAAAACTAAAGGCAACTACAGCCATGCCATCATTAAACAAGCTTTCGCCTTCCATTAAGGTGACAAGACGACTATCTACACCCAGTTCACGAAACAAAGCGGTGACAGAAACAGGGTCAGTTGCAGAGAGACTGGCTGCAATGAGTAAAGCTGTAGTTAGAGAAATACCAACAACTTGATTGAGAGCGATCGCTACCCCTGCGATCGCAATTAACACTCCAAACACCGCATACAAGCAAATTGGCACTAAATCTCGCTTCAGTTCCGCCCATTTCAAATTCCATGCAGCTTCAAATAGCAGCGGTGGTAAGAAAATGAACAAAATTAATTCGGGGGAAAGGGTTACTAAACGGACATCGACAAAGGCCAAACCTAACCCGACAATCACCAGTAACAAGGTGTAAGGTATATGGCGAAACCAGGTAAATATCTGCGGTAGTGTCGCCACACCTAAAGACACCGAAAGTACCAACAGAAACTGCTTGAGATTATTTGTAATGACTTCCTCGGCGATCGCTGATTCAAGCACCATAAGAAAATTCCTGGTATAATTTTGCATTTATCATCATCTGATTATTTTCAGATGACACCAGCTTAATGTAAGACTTTAATCAGCAGAGATTGAATATTTTACAGTTAACCGAGTATTTAGGAGGAAGGTCTTGGGTAATAACATTCGAGACCGGTTTAAAAACTTCCGCCGCCGAGGTTCGCAGCCGGAACAACTCCAACAGCTACAAACCGACTTGCTGGCTGAATCTACCCCAGACTCAGCTTACATAATTTTAATTATTAGTTCCTGTGCGATCGCTACTTTAGGTTTATTGTCCAACAGTACGGCCGTGATTATTGGCGCGATGATTATTGCCCCCCTGATGTTGCCGATTCGCGGTTTAGCTTTTGGTGCTTTGCAAGCAGATATTACTTTGTTTCGCAGGGGTGTAATTGCTGTAGTAGTGGGCACGATCCTAGCGGTAGCGATCGCCTTTACTCTAGGTTTGCTGGTGGGATTGCCCAGCTATGGTAGTGAAGTGTTAGCTCGATCTAGACCAACGTTGTTAGATTTGGGAATTGCGGTAGGGGCTGGTGGTATTAGTGGCTACGCGAAAGTTGAGACGAAAATCTCTGGTAGTTTAGCGGGAACTGCGATCGCTGTTGCCCTTATGCCTCCTATTTGTGTGATTGGCTTAGGCTTGGCACAAGGAAATTGGTCACTTAGTTTCGGAGCGACCCTACTTTATCTCACTAACCTGTTAGGTATTGCCCTCTCCTGTATGGTGACATTCTTGGTAGCGGGTTACACTTCAATGGCGCGGGCGCGTCAACCCCTAATTTGGACTATGGCATTGACAGCTATCCTAGTAATTCCCTTGGGAGTCAGCTTTGCTCGACTTGTACGACAAGCACAACTAGAAACCAGCTTACGACGGGCATTATTAAACCGAACTGTCACCTTTGGACGCTTGCAATTGCTTAATAGTAATACCAATTGGTTGACAAATCCCCCAGAAGTCCGTTTGAGCGTCCGGGCAAGAGAACCTGTCACACCTCGGCAAGTAGAATTATTAGAAGCATTTATCAAGCGAGAGATGGGGCAAACATTCACGCTAATTTTTGAAGTTGGTCAAGTGGAAGAAATTAGAAGTTCTGAACCCACACGCTAAAGTTGCTAATTTGGCATGAATGAAGAGAGAATCTATCAGTCAAGCCAAACTAACTCTCCAAAACGCAATAGTGGATGTTACCGAATTAGTCAAAGTTTCAATTATTCTCTTGGTTCTGGCTACAGGAGTAGCTTTGCTGTCCCGGCGATTGGGAATCCCTTATGTTACGGGTTTAGTAATAGCAGGTTTGCCCATCACTGAGTTATTGTCTCGTCGGATTGGTTTAAATCCAACCCTTGTTTTGAATCTTTTCTTACCAATTCTGATCTTTGAAGCTGGTATTAATACAGATGTCAGCCGCCTACGCAGCACTTTTAAACCAATTGCCTTACTAGCTGGGCCAGGGGCTGTGATTTCCAGTGCGATTATTGCCGTCCTGTTGAAATTTGTCCTGGGACTGGATTGGATACCTGCATTATTTGTTGGAGTAATTCTGGCAAACACTGATACTGTTTCCATGATTGCTGTATTTAAGGATATACCAGTACCCTCGCGGCTTTCCACCATTGTTGAAGGAGAAACCCTATTCAATGACGCTGCTGCCCTAGTTTCCTTCAACCTGATCGTGCAAGTATATTCAACAGGCTCACTCACATTTTTAGAGGGAATCCAACAACTGCTATTTATCTCTTTAGGAGGCTGCGTTGTAGGGTTAGTCTTGGGCTACTTGAGTATACCGGTGTTCGCCCGTTTAGATGATGCTCTTAGCAGTCTTTTGCTGACAGTCGCAGTTGCATTAGGAACTTTTCAGGTTGGGCAATTTCTCGGTGTATCAGGCCCTGTGGCTGTAGTTGTTGCTGGATTAATTTTCGGGAATTTAGGGCTTTCTCAGAATACTTCTGCTTCTAGCCGTATTACCTTGTTGAGTTTCTGGGAATATGCGAGTTTTACCGTCAACACCTTTATTTTTCTGTTGATTGGTGTAGAAATAAACCTGGTAACACTCTGGAAAACTTTACCTGCAATTCTACTTGCAGTTTTGGCTTATCAAATCGGGCGAGTTCTTACCGTATATCCACTGCTAGCATTAGTTCGTTGGATTGACCGCCCAATTCCGCTGCGCTGGCAACATTTACTGTTTTTAGGCAACATCAAAGGTTCGCTCTCAATGGCTCTGGCATTGAGTTTACCTACAACACTGCCGGGGCGAGAAGTTTTGATAGCTATAGTCTTCGGCTGTGTGCTGGTGTCGTTAGTGGGACAGGGTTTAAGTTTGCCTTGGGTGGTAAAACGCTTAAAGTTATCTAAATTTTCCGAAGTTCAACAACAGGTTGAAGAATTGCAAGCTCAGTTGATGACGGGTAAGGCGGCACAAGATGAATTAGATAGCCTGTTGAAATCAGGTGTATTACCAAAAGCCGTTTATGAAGAGATGCGTTCAGCTTATCAGGTACGAATTGCCGGTGCAGAAAAAACACTGCGGGAACTATATAATCGTCGCCCTGATGAGGTGGAAGGTGGAAGTGGCAAGAGCAGTAAACTTGAAGCCATTCGCCGACGTTTACTGCTGGCAGAAAAAGGAGCGCTCAATGAGGCAATGCGGAAGCGAATTCTCTCAGAAGAAATTGTGCGCGGGCGGATACAAACTCTTGATGAACAATTGTTGAAATTAGAAGATGATTAAATATGGGGCATGGGGCATTGGGCATTGGGGATAGTCTGAGCTTTGTCGATGAACCTCTGAGCTTTGTCGATGAACCTCTGAGCTTCGTCCATGAACCTCTGAGCTTCGTTGATGAACCTCTGAGCTTCGTTGATGAACCTCTGAGCTTTGTTGATGAACCTCTGAGCTTCGTTGATGAACCTTTGAGCTTTGTCGATGAACCTTTGAGCTTCGTTGATGAACCTTTGAGTTTTGACTGATTAGAATCTGTTGCCTCCAGCTATAGATGCAGTCAGAGACTCAACGAATGCATTCCCGTGCGGAGCATGGGAACGAGGAAATGATAAATTAGCTTTTTAAGATTTCTATTTTAAAGGCGATCGCTTATCGTTATTTTGACTTTTAATTACTCTACCAGGACTGATAAAAGAAATTCCTTGTTGAAAGTCAGTACCAATCATCACTGCCTCTACTATCGGTTCGGATATTTCTGTTTGGGCTACCCACTCGACAATGAAGTTTGCGCCTAAACCTCCAGTGGTGTCATTTCTATTAATAAAAAAATCTGTTGAAGCTAGTGCATCAAGTTGAATAGGGCGCTCTAAATACTGCTTAACTAGTTTACCTTCTGAGTTATAGTAGCGCACAGAAGTAACAATAATCGGATTAGTCAAATCTGTATTCCGAACACTAAGCGTAACTGCTAACTCAAAAATCTCTTGGCGATTGTGATGATAGATATGAGAGTAGACCGGAACATAAAGAGTTTCACCGCTGGCTATCTTAAAATTCTTATCCAGCGTCACTGTTTTTTGCAATGGGGTTGCTGGAATGGCATTGGGTTGTGACTTGGGTGTTGATTGACAAGATACAAGAAAAATAACAGCGATCGCTAAATAAATATATCTATATAGCTTCATCAAAACTCACCAATTTTTTTATATGTGTAGCTAACCCTACCTAATAACCTAATAAACAGTTTAGGTAAGAACCGCGCTCAACATCTTTGTTCAATAAAATCAATGACTTGATGTAAAGATCCTGGTTTAGTCACAATCAGCACAGTTGAATGAGGTTCCAGTATTGTACTACCGTTAGGAATTATCAAATTTTCGTGTGGATGAGATTGATAGCCAATAATTAGCGAACCAGTAGGGAATTGCGAATCCTGAGCAATTTCGGCAACGCTACGCCCAGCAACATAGCAATTGTTGGGGATGGAAAGTTTCAGAACCTCAATCTGTCCTTGCTCAAAATGCATCATTGATTCTACTTGTGGATACTCAATGGCATTCACCATTGTTGAAACTGATAGTTCAACAGTACTGATAATATGGTTAGCTCCAGCTATCCGCAGTGGTTCGGCAAAATCGGGGTGGCGCATTCGACTCAAAATATGGGTGACGCCGTAGTGTTTAGCAAGAGTTACCATTGCCAAGTTTAAGGCATCACTTCTGAGGACTGCTGCCAAGGAACCGGCTTTGCGAATCCCCGCTTCTAACAATACTTCTGTACTCACAGCACTGCCTTCAAAAGCCATTGCGCCTACTTGTTCGCGGGCGTAACGGCAAGCGATAGGGTCAATGTCAATTACGGCAACAGTATGTCCTAGTTCTACCAGTTTTTGCGCCAAACTTAAGCCGACTAAGCCTGCTCCACCGATGAGTACGTACATGATTCCTGATATTCTTTGAATTTTTACTTCAGTTTACAGGTTAACAAATAGTCATTTGTCATTTGTCATTAGTTATTGGGCATTGGGCATTAATTCTACTTCTACAGCGATTAAAGGTTTTTTAATTGTAATTTTTGAATTGGTATTTTTCGATTAACTCTTTAACTTGAGCGGATACCAAAGGATGTGGATCTTTTTGTAACTGCGGGAGGATTTGCAGAAGAACGCGATATGAAACCATATTTAAGTATGCGATCGCAGCTTCTCTGACAAAGCCGGTGGGATGACGCAAGCTCACTAATATTTCAGAACTGGTCAGTCGAATGCGTGTCACTTGAGCATAATGAAAACAGCAAGCTAGACACCAGTCAGAAAGGAAATTACCTAACATCAGCAATCTGTGGAGGCGATCGCTAACTACCATGTTTTCATATTCTACGATCTTGGCTTCGACAAGATATTGTAATTTTTCTGCCTGTGGTCGGTTATCTAAAATATTCAGCAATAAAGACTTTGAAGACAAAGTTACGGTATGCTCTAAGATTTCTAACCCCCGTGCTAAGTTTACCACTGAGAGCGATCGCAGATTGAATGCTGCTGCCTGCATCTTTTCTGGCGAGTAAAGCAGTTTCAGTAATAGTAACAGCCGCTCTTTGACATCCAATTCCAATTCTATAAGGGCGCGTTGCAGTAATTCAGAGACAATCACAATCCTCTGATTGGATTGATGATTTTCTTTTTGCTCTAGTGTTTGGAAGTCAATGTATGCAGCGTAAATTTCACCTAAAAATTTTAATTCCTGCTTAATTAAATTTTCTACCCGACTTTCATAAAATCGATCTACTAAACCTTTAAGTCCTGGTTGTTTGTGGATTTTTAGTAAGCTGCGGAGAATATGATCTCTAGTAGTACCCCAGGATATTTCCAAGTTTTCCCATAAAGTCTCTAATGCTTGCTGGGTTCCGACTTGAGCAATGGTACGCCAAGCATACATCCGCACTACTTCTGGTTTGTAAATATTGGTTGCCAACCGCAACAGCATTTCTAAAGCTTCATTTTCGAGCCGCACTAGGGCTGACATGGCTGTACTGCGGGTTGATTTGTAATAAAGTGCTGCAATCAGTGCTGAATAGTACTCTTCTAAATGGGTGGCTGAAATCATTTCTAATACGGCACAGCGCACCCGTAATGACTCATCTTGTAATAAATTTGGGATATGAATCCGCAATGCGTGCAAATAAACTGCTTCTCTCAGCGCTCTAACTCCATTCACCCGTTCCCGTTCTTGCTTATGAGTCAGCATCCGGCGCATGGTTTGAGTAGCTGCTACCTTTTGTATGGGCGTTCCCTGGCGTAAAACTAAAGCAGCGGCGGTAGCGCGGATGAGTGAGTTTTGCCGGGGGTGTAAATATCCTTCTAAAAGGCTTAAATTAGGATTTGGTTCAGCCAGCCAAACGTAGCGCAGCGCTAAAGCAAAAACTTCGGGGTTCGTTTCTTGGGATTCTTCTAACAAAGGACGGATGGCGGCTAAATAAACCGGATTTACACCTCCTGTCAGCATCACTTCCAGACTTTGGCGCTGCAAATCTGGGGTTAACTTCACTAGTAACGGAGCTAAAACTTCTGCCGCTCCTTGGGAGTCAATTTGGGCTAAAAGTTCAATGCAAGAGCGTTTATCAGCCTCACTACCTTTTTCTGCTAAAGCTTTGACTACACCCTGTTTGAAAAATCGCAAGCCGACATTGCTTGCACTCAAGTGACCCCGTGCCACACTCAAGACTAACAGTTCCACATAGCGCGATCGCAATTCCCAAACTACTGTTAAACAAGTGCCAGCTATGAGCATTGTTTCTGCTACTAACACCCATTTTTGCAGTGGTTCGGGTACAAATCGCCCACAAAACAATAGAGTCGCAAAAATTAGCGCTCCTGTCAAACCTGTGGCGATCGCTTCGGCGGTTCCACCAGATAAAGTCTGCATCCGGCTGCGAATTGCTTCTGGAATCGGTTGATACAGGATGGGGCCGCTACTCATCACAAAGGTGTAGCGCAGAAGTTCATCAAAGAATTTGACAATTATCAAACCCCAGAAAAAGCTTTGTGATTGCATGGCTGGAATTAAATGCAGCAATACCAGCACTCCTGGGAGTGAAAAGCCGACGGTGATTGGTAAAAGTGTCGCAGTGAAAAATACTCCCATGCGTTCGATGAGTCGGCTGGAAAAAAACCACTGCAACAACAACTCACACAGTCCCAACATCCCACCAAAAAGACCCAAAAAGCTCGCAAGTTCTCGGTCGCTCAAATTGGATTGGAGTTCGCGCAGATACTGAAAATCTATTAACAACCCAATAACTTGCAACAGTCCCACAAAAGCAAACAACTGCCAGACGTACCGCTTCAGCGGACTTTTAATGAAACGCTCTCGTGAAGCTTGTTGTTCAGGAACTAGTCTTTGTGGGGTTTCAGGGAAAGCTGCTCGATAGTGATGAGTTAAATAGAATAAAATCGCCGATCCTAATAAAATTACGATACAGGCGATGAGGATGATCTTATTCAGCGTGGTGTATTGCACTAGCCAAGGCAAACTAAAGCCACTAATTACATCTGCTACCAAAAGACCACTACTCACCAGTGGGTAAGTTCGTTTAATCTCCCGAATATTAAATATTTGATTGGCGACAATGGAAGTGTTGAGGTCATTGACCACATAAAGTGCATCTACCCACAGCCGCAGCAGAAATGCCGAAATCACTGCCAGGTAGGAAAAATGATATCCCCAACGTAATATAACTAATAAAACTAATGGCATCAACATGCAAGGTGCGATCGCCACAATTACCCGACGTAAGGGAAAAATCTTTTGCAGCCAAGAGTATAAAAAAACCAGACCGGCACTCATTACCGCACTAGCAATATACATCCACGGCAGTAGATGAGTTCCATATTCATCCAAAAACAGCGCCACTGTACTGTCTTCTGCCCACCGCAATCCTACACAGACAATTGTGTAAAAAAGAAACATTATCTGGGTTCGTTCGCTCTCCTCTGGTCGGAGATTCACCCACTGTAATAGTCGTGGTAAGGCAACTTTATTTGCAGCCAACCAGTGATTTTTCAGTTCCATGCAGTTTTATTT
>JADEXV010000123.1 GCA_015206945.1 Nostocales cyanobacterium LEGE 12452
GTAATCAAGCGGACATAATATCAATGGTCAGAATTCCAGTAATTGATTTCACTAATTTTACTCAGGGCAACGCAATAACTCGGCAAGCTGTCATCAAACAAATCTATGAAGCTTGTCATGAAATTGGCTTCATGTACTTGCAAAATTCAGGAATATCAAAAGACCTAATCAAGGAAGTATTCACTCACAGCAAATCTTTTTTCAATTTAGCTTTAGAAATTAAGCAAAAACAAGCTTGGAGTGATAAATTTAGTAATATGGGTTACGTTGGGATTGAAAGAGAACGTCTTAACCCCAATCAACCAGGCGATTTAAAAGAGGCATTTAATGTAAACAAACAAGCGGTAGGGATAAATGCTTCTCTTTTCACCTTTTATGATAACTGCACAGAATTTGCTAATACGATATTACAAGCTTATGCGTTGGCGTTAGAATTGCCAGAAGATTTTTTTACTGTAAGACATAATCAACAAAATCATACCTTGCGACTATTACACTATCCGCCATTGCAGACACCACCGAAACCGGGACAGGTGCGTGCTGGTGAGCATTCCGATTATGGCAGTATTACCTTACTTTTCCAAGATGATATTGGCGGGTTAGAAGTACAGACAGTATCTGGAAAGTGGATTGTCGCGCCTGCAATTCCTGATACTGTAATAGTCAATACTGGCGATTTAATGCAACGGTGGACAAATCATCGATTTTGCTCAACTAAGCATCGAGTGATGATTCCCACTGATAAAAGAGTGAATCAATCGCGGTATTCTATGGCTTTTTTCTGTCATCCTAATGATGATACAGAAATTGCTTGTTTGGAGAGTTGCCAGAAAGAACAATCGCCTATCTATCCCCCTATCCTGGCGGGAGAATATCTTTTAAGCCGTTTACAAGCAACTTATGGTAATTCGTAATTAACAAAAACATTTAATATGAAAACCTACGATTGGATTGTGGTTGGTGGCGGAATTACGGGTGCTGCACTCGCTTATGAACTGGCTAAAAGTGGGTTTTCTGTACTTTTGTTGGAGCAACACAGCAGACCGCAGAATGCAACTCGCTATAGTTATGGTGGGCTTGCCTATTGGTCGGGTACTACACCACTAACTCGGTTATTGTGCGAAGAAGCGATCGCACGTTACCATATCTTATCTCAAGAGTTAGACGCTGATATTCAATTTCGAGAATTAGATTTATTACTGACTATTTCAGCCCATAACAACCCAGAAACAACTGCGGCATCATATAATGATTGTGCCATTCCACCCCGTTTACTCAGTATTCAAGAAGCTTGTGAGTTGGAACCGCAGCTAAATCGAGAGGCAATATCTGGGGCTTTAACTGTCAAACACGGTCATATTCACCCAGAAAAAACAGCACAAGCTTACATCCAAGCTTTTGAGCGTGTTGGGGGTGAAGTGCAGATTACCCAAGTATTGCAAGTATTGCAAGATGGCGTACAAACCACCACTGCAACTTTCCACAGCGCTAACGTTGTTGTTTGTGCGGGTGGACTCAGCCGCCAGCTGCTCAAGTCTGCTGGTGTTTCCATCAAGCTGTATTTTACCCACGAAGAAATCATTGAAACCCCAGCCGTTGATGTCAGGTTACGCACCTTAGTTATGCCAGCGAGTCAGAAACGGTTTCAACTAGAAGCTGAATCTACTGAAGTTGATGAATTATGGGATGAACTTGGTAATGAGTTATTACCAGCGATTTTAGATGTGGGTGCAATTCAGTTTCAAGATGGTAGTATCCGCATCGGTCAAATTAGCCGTGCGATCGCAGATCCTCATGCCGAGGTAAACTCAGACGTAAGCGAAAAATGGTTGCGAAAAGGTGCTGGTCAAATTTTACCAGTATTGGAGAATTTACCAGGGACTTGGTATCACTGCTTAGTGGCATTTAGTAGTAATCAACTTCCTTTAATTGGTGCTATTCCAGGATTGGAAGGAGTTCATGTTTTCTCTGGATTTAGTAATCCCCTAGTACTGATACCACCTTTGGCAAAGCGCTTTGCTAATTTTGCAACTGGCCAGGAAGATGAAATTATTACACAAATGCTAATCTAAGGTGATTTCTGACAAAGAATCTACCCAGGTTGACGAGTTTCGACTTCTCTTCGAGACGCTACGCGAACGCTCAACTCTCGATTCTTTAGTTGGTTGAGCGAAGCGATGCACTGAGCGTAGTCGAAGTGTCGAAACCAACGGCAGCGGTAGATTTATTAACGGAAATTGCCTAAAGACCCGCAGTGAAAAACACAAATATTACTGATGCTGGCACATTAAGCGCTGCACTGATTTTAATTCAATCTCAAACTTGGTTAATTGACAATAGTGCATCTTGTCTGTCTAAATAAACAATTAGAGTTCGCCTAATTTTCAGTAGAGGAACAGCAGCAATGTCTTCCATTGAGGAGAACAAAATAATTGCTCAACGGTGGATAGAACTTATTAGCGAGCATAAAATCGAAGAAATTTGCGAGATAACCGCCCCGAATTGGAAAATGCATGGTGGTTTACCAGGGCTTCCCCTTGGCACTGAAGGGGTACGCAAACTCTTTGGCTCATTTGGCCCTATCCAGCAGAAATGGACAATTGAAGACGTAATCGCTGAAGGTGACAAAGTTGTTGTGCGTGCGACTAATACCTGCATCCAGGAGAGTTTTCTTGGCATACCTAGTCGCGGCCGTCAACAGACATTCACTGCTACATTCATTCATTATATTGCCGACGGCAAGATAATTGAAACCTGGCGAAACGCTGACGACCTTGGACGGGTTCTTCAGCTTGGGGCACAGATTGAACCAGGAATATCTGAGTAATAGCAGTAGTTGATTAAAACTATTGTTGTGTTAACCAGCTATCTGTTCAGCACAGACCAGAATTTTGAAAAGAGATTAGGTAAACATAATTAAATATAAAATAAACTCCTAGTTTGTAGTGAGCGATTTATCGCTCAGAGCAAGAATTATCAGGACTAAAGTCCTTACTACAAACTTTAAATTTCTTTATGCCTAGATACTTAGCAGTTTTTAACTGTCTAGAATCCAAGACGTTCGTGGAAGAGAAAGTTTTTGCTCTTCCATAACGTATTACATAGATATGAGAATCTTTATAAAGTTAATAAAGCTTAATCTTAAAAAGTTTGTTTTTTATTACAAAAACAAACCTTTTTGTATAAGGCGTCACTTTTTACTAGTAAACTATCGCACTATCATCACACTTTAAAGTTTGATATTGTCAGCTTTCTATTAAGTTAGTTGATTCATTAAGAGGAAAATTCATAAAAAGATGAGAAGACAATTTAACCGACGCAAGTTTATAATCTACGGTTCTTTAACTTTTGGAAGCAGCTTTTTTTTGAAAGCTTGCACGAATAATTCTCCAAGTGCAACACAAAGTCCAGCCGTGACTCCCACTGCTTCACCAGCGGCGGCGACTGCTGGTAACACCATCAAAGTACGTATTTTGCACTCTCTGAGTGGTACAATGTCTATTAGTGAAAAAAGCGTTGTTGATGCTGAAAAGTTAGCAATCAAAGAAATTAACGCTGCTGGTGGTGTCTTAGGTAAACAAATTGAAGCAATTACCGAAGATGGTGCTTCTAACTGGGATACTTTTAGAGAAAAAGCAACTAAGCTAATCGATCAAGATAAAGTCGCTGTCGTTTTTGGTTGTTGGACTTCTGCTAGTCGCAAGAACGTTAAGCCAGTATTTGAGAGCAAAAACCACATGCTCTGGTATCCTGTGCAATATGAAGGTCAAGAGTGTTCTAAAAACATTTTTTACACTGGCGCTGCACCAAATCAACAAATTGAACCATCTGTTGATTGGCTGTTAAAAAATAAGGGCAAAGAATTCTTCTTAGTTGGCTCTGATTACGTTTTTCCCCGGACAGCTAATACCATCATTAAAGCTCAACTGGAAGCTTTAGGCGGAAAAACAGTTGGTGAAGATTATTTACCTCTTGGTAACACAGAAGTTACACCAATTATCACTAAAATTAAGCAAAATTTGCCTAATGGTGGCGTGATTTACAACACCTTAAATGGTGATAGCAACGTTGCTTTCTTCAAACAATTAAAAGGGGCTGGATTGACACCAGATAAATATCCCTCCATGTCTGTAAGTATTGCCGAAGAAGAAGTGAAAGCAATTGGTGTAGAGTATCTCAAAGGTCATTATGCAGCTTGGAACTATTTCCAAACAGTAGACACACCTGCTAATAAGAAGTTTGTAGCAGCTTTCAAAAAAGAATACGGTGAAAATCGGGTAACAAATGACCCAATGGAAGCAGCATACATTGCAGTTTATTTGTGGAAACAAGCAGTCCAAAAAGCTGGTACTACAGATATAGCTAAGGTAAGCGCTGCGGCTTACGGTCAAACTCTAGATGCGCCTGAAGGTAAAGTGACAATGGATGCCAATCATCACATATCCAAAATTGTGCGGATTGGTCAAGTTAGACAAGATGGTTTGTTTGATATTGTCTATGCTACTCCAACACCAGTTGAGCCAGTTCCTTGGAATCAATTTGTGAAAGAAACTAAGGGATTTGCTTGTGATTGGAGTGACCCTGCTAAGGGTGGTAAGTTCAAGAAAGTTTAATTCATTAGTCATTTGTCATTAGTCATTTGTCATTAGTCATTTGTCATCGGTTAATAGTTACAAGCAACAAAGGACAAAGGACAAAGGACTGATGACTAAAAAAGCTGATAGCTGTTGTGGAGAAATAAGTGTTAGCAGGATTTTTGGAAGCTGTATTTAATGGTATTAGTATTGGTGCGGTATTATTAATCGCGGCGTTGGGGCTGGCGATTATATTTGGATTGATGGGCGTCATCAATATGGCGCATGGTGAATTGATGATGTTTGGGGCTTATACAACATTTGTTGTGCAAAATGTCTGCAAACAATTGGGTGGAGTGTGGTTTGAAGTCTATATATTTTTGGCTTTGATTATTGCATTTATATTCACGGCTGGTGTGGGATTAATTCTAGAAAAAGGCGTGATTCGTTATCTCTATGGACGCCCATTAGAAACTTTACTAGCAACTTGGGGGGTAAGTTTAATTTTTCAACAGTTTGTCCGCAGCGTGAATTGGGTATTGATAATTGGTCTAGGTTTATTTTCTCTGCTGTTTTTTGGAGGTTTATGGATTTTAAATTCCCGCACTGATTTGGGAAGGGTTCGTAACTGGATTGTGGCGGTGATATTTTTATTATCGCTGGGGGTGACAATCACAACGGGCAATTTATTGAGTCAAACTTATCAGTTAGCAGTGACTCAACCTTGGTTTGGCGCTCAAAATGTCGATGTTACAGCACCGACTTGGTTACAAGCAGGGATATCTTTAGGTGGTGTGCAATTGCCCTTTGCCAGGTTATTTATTATTGTTTTAACAATAATCTGTGTGGCAGGAATTTATTTATTTTTACAACGTTCTAGCTGGGGTTTAAGAATTCGGGCGGTGACGCAAAACCGGAGTATGAGTGCTTGTTTGGGTATCCCAACTCAAAAGGTGGACGCGATTACTTTTGCACTGGGTTCTGGTTTAGCTGGTGTGGCGGGATGTGCGATTAGTTTGCTTGGTTCTGTAGGGCCAAATACGGGACAAAACTATATTATTGATACTTTTATGGTGGTTGTCGTTGGAGGTGTGGGCAATTTAGCCGGGACGATTGTGGCGGCGTTGGGTATTGGTACGGCTAATTTTTTAATTGGTTCTGGGACTTTAGCTTCGTTGTTGACTCCTGTTAAACCTTTGGCTGATTTGTTTACTTTTTTTGCAACGACAAGTATGGCGAAGGTAATGGTATTTGCGCTGATTATTGTGTTTTTACAGTGGAAGCCTGGAGGAATTTTTCCGCAGAAGGGACGTACTGTTGATGTTTAAACCGCAGAGACGCAGAGGGCGCAGAGAATGAAGAAGAAGGGAGGAGGGTTATTAATTGAGGTGGGGGTGACGATCGCGATCGCACTTTTCCTTATAATTATCATGCCACTGCTGCTGTCGGAATTTCGCCTGAATTTGTTGGGGCGATTTTTGTCACTGGCGATCGCAGCTTTGGGTATTGATTTGATTTGGGGTTATACTGGTTTACTAAGTTTGGGACATGGTATTTTCTTTGGTTTGGGTGGATATGCGATCGCAATGTACCTAAAACTCCAAGTCCCTACTGGAGAATTGCCTGATTTCATGGGGCTTTATGGGGTTACAGAACTTCCCGCATTTTGGCAACCTTTCTATTCTTTTCCTTTGACAATAGCTTTGGTGGTACTAATTCCGGGGTTATTGGCAGGATTGTTAGGATATTTGGTTTTCCGAAATCGCCTCAAGGGAGTTTATTTTTCTATCTTGACTCAAGCCGGAACAATTGTATTTTTCAACTTCTTTAACGGTCAACAACAATTTTTCAACGGCACGAACGGACTGATAGATTTTACAACTTTGTTTGGCGCAACGGTGAGCGATGCCAAAACGCAGTTTATTTTCTACATTTTGACGGTAGTGTTTCTCGCAATCACTTACGGAATTTGTCGCTGGTTGACAACTGGACGCTTTGGCAGATTGTTGATAGCGATTCGTGATGATGAAAGTCGGGTAAGATTTTCTGGCTATGACCCTACAGATTTTAAGGTGTTGGTGTTTGCAGTTTCCGGTGCGATCGCAGGTATAGCAGGAGCATTTTACACCATTCAAAGTGGTTCTGTCTCACCTAGAGCAATGGATATTGCCTTTTCGATTGAAATGGTGATTTGGGTAGCAGTAGGCGTACGCGCTACTTTAATTGGCGCGATTGTCGGAACTTTATTAGTCAATTATGCCCGCACTTTTTTAAGCGAACAATTTGCCGAAATCTGGCTATTTTTCCAAGGCGCATTATTTTTGATAGTCGTCACAGTCCTTCCCGACGGTATCGTGGGATGGTTGCGTAGTCAGAATATTTCTCTTTTCCACCGTCGTCAAGAAATTGCGACATATCCCACCTTGGAAGAAGACCCGGAAGTGCAACATGAACGCGAAAATATTGGAAACTGAAAATGTAACTGTTAGTTTTGACGGTTTTAAGGCTTTAAACCAGCTTAACTTTAGTATGGATGTGGGTGAATTACGAGTCGTAATTGGCCCGAATGGTGCGGGAAAGACAACGTTTTTGGATGTAATTACGGGTAAAGTTCAGCCAACCGTGGGGCGAGTTTTATTCAAAGGAAGAAACTTGCGTTCTTTACCTGAATATAAAATTGCGCGATTGGGAATTGGCCGCAAGTTTCAAACACCCCGAATTTACTTAAACTTAACGCCCCGTGAAAATTTAGAAATTACCAGTAACAAGAAGAAAAACGTCTTTTCTACTTTGCTGGAACGTTCTAATGCTGTTGAAAAGAATAATATTAAAGGATTATTAGAAACCATCGGTTTAACGCAGAAAGCTGATATCAGAGCGGCTTTACTTTCTCACGGAGAAAAGCAACGTTTAGAAATTGGGATGTTAGTAGCACAGTCACCCGATTTATTACTTGTTGATGAACCCGTTGCTGGTTTAACAGATGAAGAAACTTACAATATTGGCGAACTACTTTTAGCACTAGCACAGAGTCATTCAATTTTAGTAATTGAACATGATATGGAATTTGTGCGTCAAATTGCTAAGAAAGTAACAGTATTACATGAAGGTTCGGTACTGTGCGAAGGTAATTTTGAAGAAGTACAAAATGACTCTCGTGTTATTGAGGTTTATTTGGGAAAACAAGAAGAATGAAAAACGCGATCAACACTGTTCGGTTAATCCAAGAGACGCGATGAATCGCTGTCTCTACAAAAGACTGGTTATTGTAGAGACAGCGATTTATCGCATCTTTGTGATTTATAATTTTTATCAAAAAACCTTAACTGATATTTTCAATCTGAGATTTTTGCAAGGAAAGATAGTGAAGTATTTTTCCTCATTTTCTATGCGGTTTTCCCATTCTTATCTGATGCTTGTTCTGCAATATTTTTTAAGCGGCTCGCTCTCATTTTGCGGAGGCGATCGCTATTACGAACACCACCCGCCATTTCATATTCGGCGCTGTCTTTGCCGTACTTGATAGCAACTACCATTAACATTTTCTCAGAAAACTGCTTCAAGTTTTTTTCCATCTCTTCAACTTCTGTTAAAGTAGAGTCAACTATAGCCAGAGCGCTATTATGAACATCAAGTTTGTTACGTAACTGTTCGATTGACTCAATGAGTTTTTCTAAAGTATAATCTTCTTCAAATTTAATGCTTGGAACAATCGATTTCATCCCAGATGCTCTTAATTCAACTTTTTCTAAAACGCGGGATGTACGTTTTTGACGAGACATAAATTTGCTCTTTTAAGATACTTCTAGAACTAGCTTGCCTCAATTAAAGCCGATTCCGGTTCAGCATAAATCGCAAATTGCGATCGCAAAATTTTTAGCTTATACCAGTAATATCTCGGTATATAATTACTCATCTACGAGGACAAGAGGTAAAAAACACGAAAGTAGTCGCTACAGGGTTGGGAGTAGTCGCTACAGACTTGGGAGTAGTCGCTACAGACTTGAGAGTAGTCGCTACAGACTTGGGAGTAGTCGCTACAGACTTGGGAGTAGTCGCTACAGACTTGAGAGTAGTCGCTACAGACTTGGGAGTAGTCGCTACAGGCTTGAGAGTAGTCGCTACAGACTTGGGAGTAGTCGCTACAGACTTGGGAGTAGTTCTGAAATTGACAAGCTGTTTTCTGGCTGGGGCGATCGCTATTGTAAATTTGCTGTGCTACTTTGCATTGGCTTCGCAACATTTTATCAAAGGTTGTTTAGCTAAATTCTCTAAATCTACGGATTGAAGCAAATTCATCCACTCCACCGCTAGAGTTGGATCTTCAGGTTTGCTAAGACGTAATTCAGCCAAAGTAGTCACAGTATCGTACCAAATACCATTCTCGGCATAAAGGTTTACCCGTTGCTGAGGAGTTGCTTGCTTCAAGCTATCTACTAATTGAGGATTTGGATTGACTCGTTGCACCCATCCTTCCACATACTCTCGTTCTGGAGGTTGTTGTGGATTGCAAATGACTTTTATCTTAAAAAACCAGTGATACATCTTGTCTATTTGCAATGGGGGAGCATTTTCATTTAAGGGAATGCTAATAATTCCTGGTACTTCTGGTATTGTTACTACGGTTCGGTAAAGAGTTTGACTTTGTTTACCTGACTCATCTTTGATAACAAACTCAATGGAATCAATTAGAGATTTTTGATAAGGGACAAAAAACCAAAAAGTTGGATATTCCTCATTCGTCATGCCCCAAACTTTAGTAACAGCAACAGCTTCTCTTTGCCCTTGATTTAATGTCTGTTTATATACAGGTACAAGTGCAACTATAGACTGATTCCCAACACCACAACCACGACTTGCAGCCCCCCCGCGATCGCCTGCTGCACCCCTATCTGGAGGAGGCGGAGGAGGCGAAAATTTCTTAGGAGTGGTGGCCGCAACTGGTGTCATCCAAATCATGGGAGAATAGCCGATAATTCCCCACAAAGTCATTCCCAATGCCGCAATTAATTGCATTTTTTGCCAATAGCTTTTCATCTGAATTCTGACTCCTGAATTCTGACTTCTTCAATATTAATTTTTAAATTTTATATTTAAGTAAGTTGTAGCTATTAAACTATTGCCTACTAAAGCCAACATAGCAGGAATTAGTGGAACCCAACAGCTATATACAATTAAAAATATAAAACAGCTAACGTATAAACTAATAATCGCTATTCCTCCTGCCAAGCTTAAATAAATGAATCGGTGCAGATAAGCAGTAAACAAACCGCCTAAAAAAGACCAACCCCAAACCCAAATTACCTCACCCCAAAGTGGCCAAGTCCACAACAGAGGTTTTCCGTCCAAAGCAGCACTGAGCAGTTGACTGACCATTTGGGCTTGTAAAAATACTCCTGGTATTGCCTGTAATTTACCTTGAGGAGTGATGTAGGGAGTTAACCAGTAATCACCAAAAGTTTCTGCTGTTGTGCCAATAATGACTATTTTGCCTTTGACTGCATTGGCATTGAGCTTACCCGTTAGCACTTGTTGTAAGGTCATACTTGGTGCGTTGGCGAAGCCTGCCGAAGGTATCGCTTCTGGTGAAGGAGAAGAACGATAATTTAATAAAATTTGGTTTCCCAAAGCGTTAACCCCTTGATAACCTCCGGTATGAGCTTCTATTGGTTTAAATGTCAGCTTCCCCAGTTTCCATGCGTCATCGGGGGTAAACTGCAACCGAATTCCCTTTGCGTACAGGTAACGCAGCGCCAGTTGAACACTTAGGGCATAGGGCGCAGTACAAGGAGATGAGGGCGCAGGAGTTAACGCTAACAGATGGCGACGCACAACATTATCTGAATCTATGACAATATCGCTAAAACCGAGATTGTGTGAAGAAAGTTCTGGGGGTGGTTTTACACCTGGTTTTCCGGCTTGGGAATCGCTGAGTTGACACACCCCCACAAAGCGATCGCTTTTTCGCATCCTTTCTGCTAATGCTGGATAATCTTTACCTACTGGATAATCTCGGTATATATCCAAACCAATAACTTGTGGTTGATATGCCTCTAATTTTTCTAACAGTTTGGCAAGTGATTTGTCTGACAACGAACCTTGAGGTTTTTCTGGTTTTTGCGCCTGGACATCTTCTTCAGTCACAGTCACAATCAGTAGGCGTGAATCTGGTTTTTCACGAGGGCGCAAGCGTACCAGTTGGTCAAATGCACTTAACTCTAATGCTTGCAGCACACCTAAATATCGTATCCCGATTAATATTACGGTTACTACCATGCTCGACAGTAACATTAATGAGAAGCCAAGCCGATTTGTCGTTCTTCTAACAGGCGTAGTTTGAGACAAAGATGCAGGAAGATTGGGTGGATTTCTAAACAATTCCTGCCAATTCAACGGCATCTCAGCCGGATTTTGAAAGATGACAGGCAACCATGTAGCGCAGGGAAATTGGTTTTCTAGCCCCTGTAACCTTTCTCGTGCTTCCCTGACGGCTAAATACAATGAGCCTCCCCGTGCGAAGGCTTCTAAAAAATACTTTAAAAACTGTTGCGCCACGCGATCAGGTACAGGCTCTCGCATCACAATGATTTGGGGAATATGTAAATCTGCAAACTCCCATGCCAATCCCAAACCATCACAAGAATTGAAAATCGCTAGTTTTAGACCTCGTTCTACTGCCTTTTTCAAGGCATACTTTAACTGGCTAATTGTTAGACTTTCAGTTTGATTAATGTAGATTTTTCCTGTTTGATTCTTTTCTTGAGTGGAACTATGTCCGGCGAAAAATAGAATCTGCCAATTCTGCTCCCATAGCTGATCGGTAAGGTCAAGGCATTGTGGTTCAACTAAAAAAGTGATGTCTGTATTGGGTAACAAATTAAGTAGCGCCTGGTCTGCTTTGGTATCAATACCTTGACTGTTACCCAAAATCGCTAAGATTTTTACTTTGTCGGATGTAGTTGCTATGCGCTTAAGGTTGACTTGTTCGTAGGCAGGAGCGCTTAGGGCTATTTCCGCTTGGGGATAGCGTTCTAGCAAATCCCAAAGATGCCAGGGGAATTTCTGTAATCGCAGGTCTTTGGTTTGTAAAAGCATCCGAATATTATCCGCAAGCATGAGTTTTTCTAACAATTTCTCGCGGATAGAACGAAAGGAATCGGAAGCAAGCCAAGCATTAAAACTGACTTTAAATTCCTCACTCACCTGCTGGCAGTATTCTAAGCTGGGGGCTTGGTTAAGTTCTTTAGGTAAACCAATCGGACGAGATGGCAGCTTTAAATTATGATAAATAGATTGCCAACGGTGATAATCGCGGAGAATTTCTGGGTTGGGAGGAAGCTCACCTGTGATTTCCACAGTCGGGCGGACATTTTCATCGCCAATCTGTAGAGTCACGGTAAACCCTTGTTCAAAGTTTCCCTCCCCTAACTTTAAGATGATTAACTTGTCCACAGCTAGTTCTCCCTCGATGTTGAGTATACCCATAGGGGCAGGACACTGCCCATTGGTGTTAACTTAAGCTCAAACCCTTGTACCACATACGCTTTACTCCACCCTAACCCTCCCCGTATGTATTGGCTACGGTGTACGCACAAGTCTTTAAGAGTTGCCCCATAAGCTTTTGATCCCCTCAACCCCCCTTAAAAGGGAGGCAAAACCTCTCAAAGTCCTCCTTTTTAAGGAGGATTTAGGAGGATCTACAACATTTGGACCTGGATTTCCGGCTTCCCCCCTTTACAAGCGATGCCCTGAGCTTGTCGAAGGGGGAGAATTGAGGGGGGAAATTTGACTTGTGTGTACACCGTAGCCCCAAGGCATCAAGGAAAGGCGGTTTTGGCTTTAGACAAAACCGGGGTGAGGTGACGCTGTGAGTAACCATAAGTGAATGAACTCAATATCACGTCTTGACAAGGGTTTCACGTTAAATTGACACCAATAGGCACTGCCGTGCCCTTACACCCTGCTATATATATCTTGGTTGCTAAATAGGTTGTTGTGTGTAGTGAAATTCAGTTTAAGAGTAAATAATAGAGCTTAAACGTGAAGATTTTTGAAGGTAAAACTTAAAACCGCAAAATTTCTCGGTCGTAGTCTTCAGGTGTGGGTTCTATTTCCCAAACCACTCCTTCTCCTAGTTCCAAAATTACTTCCAAATACAACATATCTACAGAGGTTGTTGCCGTGTCTTCATTATTTTCAAAAGCTTGTAAGTCTTCCGTTAGCAGTCGAAGCTTAAACCCAGCCGGAATTTGACTATCAAGAGTTGTACTTCGCAATTCAAAACGCCAAACATCATCCTCTGAAGCGCTTTTTGGGAAAATACGTAACTCGTATGTTTGCTCTGCAATGATTATTTGCCGAGACAAGCCGAGAACTGGTTCTGCACTCCGCATTCCGGCAGGTACCACAACGAATTCTCTTTTTTCCCATCCCCACTGTTGGGCTAAATTGGCTACTCCTGTCTGCAACCATTGCGGAATTGACTGTTGTATGAGTAAACCCTGACGCAGTTCATACAACTTTTTTCGCCAACCGCTATGTGTTAAGAGCGCACCCCAGAGTGAAAATGGAACTGCTAAACGTGGGAATTTCACATCGCGATCGCCCAACCTTTCTAAAAGGTTTTCTGCCTGGGTTTTGGCAATAGAATCTAAAGGTGCAATCTCAGCACGTAAGGCTTCTAGCTGATTAAGTTGGCGTGTAACCCACAGCACATTAATATCTGGAATTAAATCTTCCCTTTCCAAACTGTAAGTGCGATCGCCAGCATCGTAAACCCCTTTGGTTTTCAGAATTTGATGGGTTGTGTAACCAAAAATCTTCATCCAGCCATCATCGGGATTAACTTGTACTGCTATGTAATAGTCAGCAACCCACTCTGGTATATCTACCCATTCCTGCGGTACGCGTAACTCATCGTCATCCATCGCTAGGGTGGGAATTAATACCAGGCGATCGCGATCGAAAGTAATAGCTGTGCCATTAACTACTTCCCAAAAACTCGGCAATGCCGCACTGTTAGGATAAACTCTGGCGGTGGGAGCAATTTCCTCCTTGAACCAAGGCAAAAATGCTTGCAAGCATTTTTGATTTACCCACCCACGTTGACAAGCACCAGCGGTTGAGTATGGTTGTTCTTGCGCCTCTGGAGATTGAGTAATTTCCAGGTATAAATGCTGTGATTCAATAGTGAATGGGGCAGGTGGGTTCAACATAAATAATTTGAAAATGGCTCCATATAAAGACCATGTTAGAGAGAGGAGAGGCATTTTGGGGTAAAGGGTAAAGGGTAAAGGTATAGAATCTTCCCTTACTCAGTAACCTTTAACATGCACCCCAACATCAAGGCAAAAGTTACTTTTGCAAGATGTCTACTGAATCTGGGTATGGCTATATTCGACTTTCAGCCATTCCTCTAAACTTGTGTTTATCGCATCTACTACGTCTGATTTAGGGGAAATATGCAAAGTGTTTTGACTCCATTGGGTGAGAGTCAGGAGCAATGACTTTTTAATGCTGCTCAGGCGACGAGAAACAGTATATTGCTTAATTTCTAGCTGTGCAGCAATTTCTTGTTGAGTCAGTTGTTGAATGTAGTAAGCTTGTAATACTTTTTGGGACTCAGCATCGAGTGCAGCGATCGCTTGGGACAAAACTTCGTTTAACTGAGTTTGCTGCGATCGCATATTCGCAGCTTCTTCCTGCTCAATAATTTCTGTTAGCAAAGATGTTTGCCAATCTACAGGCAATATATCTAATAAATTACCCTCATCTTCTTTAAGGGGAGCGTCTGTAGAAACAAACTTAGGATAGAGGAAAGTACGGACAGCTTTAGCAGCAGATAATACCCAGGTTTCTATAGTTTGCTGATTGACTGCGGCAGTGGTTGAACTCAATCGGCTTAAACGTTCTGCATTATAAAGATTACTAATAGCCTCCCAAGTCTGAGCATCTGGTTTAGCCAGCTGACGAATTTTTGTATTGTCACCCGTGTAGAGTTCCTTAAAGCATTCCCAGGCTAAAACATAACTCTCAATGCTTTCGGCGTTAAATCCGGCATTTTGTAATGATTGCACTAGTCGTTTACGGCTAAGTTTATGCAATAACGCCCAGTCTGAGCAAATGTCTGCTTCCCGGTGTAAGCGCAGTGCATCTTTGATAATCGATTCAAAAGCTAATTCTGCATAGGCTTTTAAATGCGAACTGTATTGAGGGTTGAAAGTTTTGAGTATTTTGTTAATATGAGCGATCGCCATCTGAAAACAATCTGCTACAGACGACTGCGTGGGAAAGTTTAGGGCGAATTTTCTGGCAGTCCAATAGCACACCTCTTGTAAATAAGCAGAAATATGTGCAAGTGCCACAGCACTAGATTGAGTCTGCCAAACTCTATACCAGTAAAGTGCCCAAAAGGTATCTGATTTCTCAGTTGACGATTCCAGACAAATTTTCATACTGCGTCGCAGTTTGACATCTGTTGCCCAACCACTAAATTGATCTAGATCAAATTGCACAAAGGTAGAAAAGATTTCAACAATGCCCTGTCGGGGTTGCATGGAATACTTGCCGCTGTTTGAAACATAGCTGATTTCAATTATACAGCCATAGAGACAAAAGCTAAATCCTTACTGCGTAAGGATTTTACAGATTTTTCAAAATTTTTCCGATCCAAGTGCATAAAGACTAAAAGTCATCGTAGAGAGTGATATCAGAGAAGTTCACCTACTAAGTACTACAAAAAAGTGCAAGTAAGGTGAATGAAAACTGATTTAATCAGTCCCGCACAGGGCTTAAAGAAAATATCAATCAACTAAAAAAGGAAAAAAACCATGTCGAATATTAACAAAATGCTCGAAAGCACTTCTACTAACCAACATCTATTTGTTGATTTAAACGAAAAAGATGGTGAAACACTTAGCGGCGGATCTGAGAGATTTACAATTTACAACGAGACAAATGCTCGGATACCTTATACGGTTGATGGAAAACTAACAGGCCGCCCATACGGAGATTCGGTATGGACTACTGGAAGAGGAGGAACAATTAAGTTTGACTATGATTTTGGTCTTGCAGGAGTCCAATTGCGCACATACAATTTGGCTGATGGACGTAAATATGCATTTAGATACGACACCAGGACTTCTTATACCCAAGATATTGAGCTATTTGACATAACCTAATAGGTAAATCTCAGGTTAATTTCCTGTTTTGAATCTTTCAGGTTATATTGTCCTGTTTTAGCTGAGATCAAATCACTAGTAGTCCACCACACTAACTTTGATGGGTGAATAAGTTTGTAGTAAGGACTTTAGTCCTTGATTTGAACGCTGTTCGCGAAGCGTTCCCACAGGGTAGCGCTCACTACAAACCAAGCATTGTTGACTTGGCGGACTACTAATTCAGAGGGTGTTTGAAAAGTCTTCTAGCGCGTGTTTCACTACCCTGGCTACCGAAAAACTGCTACGAGAGAATCGGAGTTTTGGGATTTGAGATCGCACCCCTGAGTCGCACTTGAGGCTCAAGCCGAACCTTTTTAAATCATCCTCTCAGAAATCTCAGCTAACAAGCCAAAGGCTCAATCCAGTCGGGTTAACTGATCCGACTGGATTTTCTCACTAATAATTGCGCTTAAAAATAAAATACCAAATTGTCCTAGTACCGAAAAGCAAAAGTCAAAAATGTTTTTCCTTTTTCTGCACTTATGTGCAGATATACACAAGAGCATATCTTGTGGAGTCATACAGTTATTTATCAAGGAACACAAATTTATGAACTCAACTACAACTTATACTTACGATGCCAATGGCGATGTAATATCTAACAATATAGATACCAATAGTGATGGGATAAAAATACCTTCGCCAAAAAAAGAGAAAGTTAAAAAACTCGGTTTTGGATTATCAACACTTGTAGCCCTGTCAGTTATTCCGACTTCAGTTGTAACCATACCATTAGTGCTGAACCAGCCAGTGCAAGCTCTATGTATTGCCTCTAGAGACTTCAATGGAATTTGGCGTTCCGATGACGGAGGCACCTATTACGTTAGGCAAATTGGTAATGAAATTTGGTGGCTGGGAATGAGCGCTGATGATGGCAGAACCTGGACTAATGTATACAAGGGAACAAGAATTGGCGATACAGTTATCGGCCAATGGGCTGATGTCCCTAGAGGTGGAATCCGCTCTGGAGGGGTTCTTAATTTGAGTGTTCCACCAGGCTGGAACGGAAGTGTCCCACAATTTAGCAGAAACTACGTTACTGGAGGTTTTGGCGGCTCTAAGTGGTTCAAACCGTGCAATGACGTAATCCTCAACCCTATTTAGCCGGATTAATTACGACAATTATTAAAGCAGTAAGTGTTGCTACTGAGGGAATCGCTCAAGAAAAAGCCGGAGGGTAAAGCAACAAAGCAACAATAGAGAAGGAACGCAAAGTCTTAGTTAAGCAACTATTACTTATTACTCATTACTCCAGAATCACCGTGCGTACCCTTCTCCTGACGGAGACGCTGCGCGAACGGGAACGCCAAGGGCGAACACGGCGGTGAGGATGTCAAGCAAGTTCCTTACTTGTTAACTGGCAAATGCTACGAAATTGAGATTTGACTTTGATTTGGATAGCGCCAAGCGCCTGTATGTATGCTTACCGGGCGCATGAAAGCTCCAGTATTAGTTGCTTCGATCTGCTCATTAGCCCTCCGTATCATGTTTAGAATGCAAGGGCGATCGTCCCCTTGAGGTAGTTGTTGATTCTTAAAAATTTTTCATATACACGCAGATGTGGTTTGGCTATGGGTGGGGGATTGAGCTTCAAATTATTGATCTGAAAATATTCATAGCTTTCTAGAACTTTTGTAGTCGGGACTAAAAGTTTATTTTTGTAACTATAATATACGATAGACTGATTGGTTTACAGTAGTATAATATAAGATTTGCATAGGTGAGGATAAAAAATAAGGTATGTCTCCCCAGTCCTCATTTAATTTTGAGGCAAGAATGTCAGAACCACGCTACGGTATTTGGGCCTCTGTTGGAGGTAATTTTGTCCCTCTCCATGCGCCAGATGAACCGATTGATGCTAGTTATGAACGCACGCGATCGCTAATTTGTTTTCCCTCTGTCATTCGGTTTCAAGTAGACCAGTTCCCAATACTGCTCGGTTAAGAATTTCAAACTGGAATTTGGTTTGGGGAAAAGGTTACTGGGTTTGGGTTAAAGGTTTTTTCTCCTTAACCGACAACTATTGCACCAGTTCCAACCGGATAAGAATTAACTTGTAATACTTAATGTTTGAGAAACTAACAATTAGAGTATCATATTAACTGTGATTTGCCGTACACTCTTTGTATATATGGAGCAGAATCATGATCGAGCTTGTCAGCCATAAACTCTGTATCAATTGCAATCTGTGCGTCCAAGTATGTCCTACTAATGTTTTTGACTCCGTACCGAACCAACCACCTGCGATCGCTCGACAAGAAGACTGTCAAACTTGTTTCATGTGTGAAGCATATTGTCCTGCGGATGCACTCTATGTTGCGCCTGAATCTCACACCAATGTTGCAGTCAATGAGGATTATTTAATTGAAAGTGGCATCATGGGTGAATATCGTCGCATCTTGGGTTGGGGATATGGCAGAAAAAACAATAGTGAATTAGATACTGCTCATAAACTACGCCAACTGCCGCGCCCCTATCAAAGTTAATTTCAGTAGACTTAGATTCTTAGCCCGCATTTCTCACAAGCTTCAGGCGTTTGATGCAGCAGAGGGGCTGAGGGGAAAGAACAAGGCACATTGAACTCTCCCCTGCTTCCCTGCACCCCTGCACAAGCGCAGGGGTGCAGGGGTGTGGTGAGAAATCCGGGTTAGGAGAGGGATACAACTAAGAATCAAGCCTTTGCAGTCGTAGAGTGCAAGTTTTTGGTCAGGTTAAGTGTTTTAGTCCTAGACATACTTTTTCGGATCTTGCACTTGCGGCTTATATATGTGAATATTTCATCACAAAATACGGTAAGTTGCACGACTTGCCGTAGTATTATATTGCTTATAGTTTAAATGTATGTTCACTAAGTATTTACCACATCGACTGATGAGGATTGTCAGCAGCTTTCTTCAAAATTATGAAATATCCAGAATTGGCATATTTGCCTTATTCTTTACCTGTGGGTTAACTTTAACTCTTGTGATATCTGCGTGTTCTGCCAACAATACAGGTAACTCTGTAGCAACACAGACAGCAAATCAAGGTGTGGTAGTTCGTATCGGCTATCAAAAAGCGGCAACTATTCTCAGCGCTCTCAAAAACCGAGGTAATTTAGCGCAAACTTTAACGACTGCTGGTGCTTCGGTGACATGGGCAGAATTTCCCGCCGGTCCGCCTATGCTAGAAGCAATGAACGCAGGTAGTATTGACTTTGGCTATACGGGTGAATCACCACCAATATTTGCCCAAGCCGGAGGTACTCCCTTGCTGTATGTTGCTTACGATCCTTGGAGTCCCAAAGCTGAAGCAATTATTGTACCGAAAGATTCACCAATTAAAACGGTTGCTGACCTTAAAGGGAAAAAATTAGCCTTTGCTAAAGGCTCGAACACTAACTATCTTGTTGTCAAAGCTGTAGAAGCTGCCGGATTAAAGTATAGTGACATTCAACCAGCACATCTAACACCAGCAGATGCCCGTGCTGTATTTACTGGTGGTAACGTTGATGCTTGGGCAATTTGGGACCCTTACCTAGCAGCAGTTGAACACGACACAAAGGTTAGAAAATTAACAGATGCAACAAATTTAGCACCGAATCGGGGTTACTATCTTGCGCGTCAAGAGTTTGTTAAATCTCACCCAGATTTGTTGAAAACCCTGTTAGATGAAGTCAACAAAGTAAATAAATGGGCAACAAATAATCCAGAAGAAGTTGCCAAGTTTTTAGAACCAGAGTTAGGTATTCCCGCAGCAGCATTAGAGATTGCCGAAAAACGGCGAAAGTATGGTGTTTTACCGCTAACAGATGAGGTAATCACTCAGCAACAAAACATTGCCGATACTTTTTACAAAATCAAGCTAGTTCCCAAGCAAATCCAAGTCAAAGATATTGTTTGGAACAGTAATAAATCTTAGAGGTTCCTCCCTACTCCCAAAAGCTTATGGACATCAACACCCAACAAATAAAAACTGATGTACTTGTCATCGGTGGCGGTACGGCCGGAACAATGGCTGGAATTAAAGCCAAACAAGCGAATCCCAATGCAGAGGTGCTGATCTTAGAAAAGGCTAACATCCGACGGAGTGGTGCGATCGCAATGGGTATGGATGGCGTGAATACCGCAGTTATTCCCGGTCATTCTACACCAGAACAATACGTGCGCGAAATCACCCTTGCTAACGATGGCATTGTCAACCAAAAAGCCGTTTATCAAACAGGCAAATTAGGTTACGAAGTCATCCAAGAATTAGAAAGTTGGGGTGTGAAATTTCAAAAAGATGCCCAAGGCAACTATGACTTAAAACAAGTGCATCGTGTGGGTAAATATGTCTTACCCATGCCGGAAGGTAAAGACCTCAAAACCATTCTTACCCGCCAAGTCAAACGCCACAAAGTCAAAGTGACAAATCGGGTCATGGCAACCCGTGTCTTAGTGAAAGAAGGACGTGCTATTGGTGCAGTAGGATTTGATGTCAGAAACGGTGATTATATTATCATTCAAGCTAAAGCCGTTATCTTATGTACAGGTGCTTGTGGCAGATTAGGATTACCTGCTTCCGGCTATCTCTACGGCACTTATGAAAATCCTACCAATGCCGGAGATGGCTATTCAATGGCTTATCATGCAGGTGCAGAACTTAGTAATATTGAATGCTTTCAAGTTAATCCTTTAATCAAAGATTACAACGGCCCTGCCTGTGCTTATGTTGCAGGGCCTTTTGGCGCGCATACAGCTAACGCCGAAGGAAATCGCTTCATTAGCTGTGACTATTGGAGTGGTCAAATGATGTTAGAAATCTGGAAAGAATTAAATTCTGGGAAAGGGCCAGTCCAATTGAAAATGACCCATTTGGATGAAGATACAATTGCAGAAATTGAATCCATACTTTGGGCAAATGAACGACCAAGTAGAGAACGCTTTCATCAAGGTAGAAATGAAGATTACCGCACTCACGGTGTAGAGATGCACATTTCAGAAATTGGCTTATGTAGCGGTCATAGTGCTTCTGGTGTGTGGGTGAATGAAAATGCTCAAACAACCGTCACAGGTTTATATGCAGCCGGAGACATGGCTAGCGTTCCCCATAATTACATGATTGGGGCATTTGTTTTCGGTCGCATAGCCGGAACTCATGCCATTGAATATATCCAAAATTTAGATTTTATTGAACCAGATACAGATTTTTTAGAAGCTGAGAAAGTCAGAATTTATGCAGCTTTAACTCGTCCGAATGGTGTACCTCACACACAGGTAGAATATAAATTAAGACGCTTAGTTAATGATTATTTGCAACCACCAAAATCAGGTAATAAAATTGAGATTGGTTTAAAACATTTTGTGAAATATCAAGAAATATTAGATTTAATGGGCGCTCGTGACCCTCATGAATTGATGCGTAGTCTAGAAGTTCACTTTATTCGCGACTGTGCAGAAATGGCAGCGAGAGCATCATTATATCGCCAAGAGACTCGTTGGGGGCTTTATCATTACCGCTTAGATTACCCAGATAAAAATGATGATGAATGGTTTTGTCATGTCAATTTAAAGAAAGATGAGTTAGGGGAAATGCTATTGTTTAAACGTCCTGTAGATCCTTACATTGTGGAAGTAGATGCAGTAAAAGAAGTTTACAATGTTGCTGTTAAATGAATTCCATAAAAATGCTTTATGAAGCAATAATTTTTGATCTCGATAATACACTGTTAAATTTTGAAATATGTGAACGCCAAGCTATTCTTGGCGCATTGGAAACTTGTACAATATCTTTGGATTTACATGGAATAAGTGAAAATGTTTTTCTGCAAACATTTGAAACTTATAATTCCCAGTATTGGAGACAGCGAGAAACCTTTTCTCTTAGTGAGTTAATCGAGATGTCTTATCGAAGTACATTTGCTCAATTAGATATACAAACAGATGAAATCAGCAATCTTAGTCAAAGTTTTTGGCATATTTTTAATCATTCGGGCGTAATGGAACCTAATGTAAATGAAATACTAACTGTTCTCGCAGGTAATTATCGTTTGGCTGTCATTACGAACGGGTTTGTATCAGCGCAACTACCGAGAATGCAAGCTGCGGGAATTGAGCATTTTTTTGAGGAAGTTGTAGTTTCTGAAGCAATTGGTTTTGCTAAACCATCTCCTGAGATATTCCATCATGCTTTATCTAGGTTAAATTTAACAGCAGCAGAAGTTATTTACATTGGAGATTCTCTAAAACACGATTATGCGGGAGCAACACAAGTCAAAATGGATTTTTGCTATTACAACAGAAAAAATCAAAATTTACCACAAGAAGCAAAACCAAAGTTTCCCACAGGTAATAAGTTTGGCTCTTCAGTACTTGTTATGCTAAACTAATAATTAAAATGCCAATTCAATAAGCATCTTACTCTAAAATTATTAAAGTTTCTGAACCCATAAGCTGAACGCTTAATTAGCTTGAGTTTGTTATTG
>JADEXV010000463.1 GCA_015206945.1 Nostocales cyanobacterium LEGE 12452
GGAATTTTGCTGGTAATCATGGTTATGCCAATATTCTCTATACAGAATTACTCCAAGGCAATAGCTTTACCCAGTCCAACGGTATTCTCCTAAACTTGAATACAGTAGTCAATGCTGAATTTACTGGACAGAACGATACCAGCACAAAAAACAATTTGACTATTGTTGCTTTGAATCTTTTGGGTACCGCTAACAACGACACACAAGCGGGTGGTGCAGCCAATGATACCATCCGTGGTAATGCAGGAATTGACTACGTTACAGGTGGCGATGGTGACGATTCCGTGTTTGGGGACGATGGTAACGATCTTCTCTATGCTGGACGTGGAAATGATTCTGCCTTCGGCGGCACTGGGAGCGATCGCCTGTTTGGAGATGAAGGTGGCGACATCCTTACAGGAACAGATACAGCAGCAAAAGGTATTACTGAAGTTGACCTTTTGACTGGCGGCGCTGGCAGCGATCGGTTTGTGCTAGGTATTACTGCCGATGTTTTCTACAGCGATAGTAATACTAGTACTTCGGGTCTGGGCGACTACGCTCTGATTGCTGATTTCAATACCACCGAAGATACGCTGCAATTGTCTGGCTCCAACTCGAGCTATAGCTTGGGAGCAGCGCCAAATGGTTTGGCTACAGGTACAGCTTTATTCCTGAATGAAACTAGTCCTGAACTAATTGCGATCATTCAAGGTTCTAGCACTCTCACCCTTAGTGCCAGCTATTTTCTAACTGTCTAAAACACGATCTCAAATACAACTTAAAATTCTGTAAGAATTCAGCTATTCTGAATAGTTAAAGAATCAAATAAAGACTTATATGGCAGCAGTACTAATAATATCAAGGCAGATGCAGCAATTGTTTTAGGAGCGGCAGTTTGGGGAGAAGAACCATCTCCTGTTTTCAGAGAGCGGATTAACCACGCCATCAACTTATATAAAAATGGATCTGTTGAAACAATCATTTTTACTGGCGGAGTTGGCGAGAGTAATGAACCACCTGAAGCTATAGTTGGAAAAAATTATGCTCTCGCACAACAGGTAAAAGCTGCTGATATTCTCACTGAAACTCAATCTCGTACAACTCACCAGAACCTCACAAATGCTTTGGAAGTAGCGAAAGCTCACCAATTAAACAAGTTTCTTATTGTTAGCGATCCATTGCACATGAAACGAGCAGTATTGATGGCGCGAAATTTAGGAATGGATGCACATTCGTCTCCCACACCGACTACCCGCTATCGCAGTTTTCATAGTCAAATGGAGTTTTTGAGCCGAGAAACTTATTTTTACTTTGTCTACTTAGTGTTTAAAATCTAGCTTTAGCAGACTGTAACTAAAAATTGCCTAGTTTAACGATGACACAAAGTACCTCCTAGAAGCGATCGCACGCAACAACAAAAGCAAGTTTTAGTGAGCGCTCACGCCTGAAATCGCTAAATTTTAGCTAACATTTCCTTTCGGCAAACAGTGACAACTGTCCCAGAGAAATATTCCCGGTTAAAATTGTGGTTTCTTATATTGCAATAACAGAGCTAGCAACATGAAGCCATCGTGGATAACTGGCATAATTTTAACTGCGATCGCTGGAGCTACCATCAGCGCTATCTCGATTTTCCAAAGAACTAACCAGCCATCCATCGCACTCACCGAAGAATGGACAGCTACACAAGTGATAGATGGGGACAGCATCACAGTCCGTCAAACCGATGGCAGCCAAATGTCAGTTGAGCTTTGTGGAATTGATGCCCCGGAATTGAAACAAGCTGAAGCTCCAGGACAACCATTGGCTCATGAAGCAAAACAGAAACTACTCAAGCTCATTGCTGCTGCCGATAATCAACTGATGATCGTTCCGGTGGAAAAAGACAATAAAGGGCGTACTGTTGCTGAAGTTATGGCTTACGGTAAGGGGGAGACTGATATCAGCTTTCAAGAAGAATTGCTCAAAGATGGCTTGGCTAAAATGCGTAAGTCTGAGGTGGAATGTCCAAATCATCTAGCTTTTGAACAGGCTCAGAAAATAGCAAAAGCATCTAAAGTTGGGGTATGGAGCCAAAGCAATTAAGAGAGATATTAAGGTGTGGAATGTGGGCTGATGTTATTAAAATTTCCGGCGTTGCTGAATCATGGGATGATTTCACCCAATTTGTTGTGAATTTTCAATGGTTTCAACCGCTAATTCATCCCGCATTTATGCAACGCCGTTATTTATTAGTGATTACTTTACCGATGTGGTTTCTGGAACCAATATTGAACCAGAATGAATTATCCCTGCCTCTTGAATCGTTGAAAAAGCAGTTTCCCCTATAATCCGATGAGCCGCAGTCGTAGGATGAATACCATCCCAGAACAAAAACTGGTCTGGATTACCACAGATGGTAGAGCCAGATAGACAGGAACTACTTACATTTGTAAAACCAAACGCTGCCGGGTTGGCAATCGCATCTCGCTATAAACTATTAGCATCTAAAGTCGC
>JADEXV010000124.1 GCA_015206945.1 Nostocales cyanobacterium LEGE 12452
AGCTAGGATGAAAATTTCTGGCGCACAGTGGAATGTTGGGAGTGTCAACCAAATTCTTTCTGTTCGTTGTGCTTATCTGAATGGTTTACTTGCTATTTGAGTGTTTCTGCCAAAAGTGGATGCTCCCCTCAATTGTGTGCATGGAGCGTTATAGGCAATGCTTACAACTTAGAAGGTCATAGTTCTTTGTCAATATTTTTCATTCCATCAGATTTCCACGATCTTCATCACACTTGCTTTAATGGAAACTATGGCATTCAGGGGTTCTGGGACAGAATATTCAACACATTAAATCCTCCTACTAAGAAGCCAGGAGTTATGTTTCCTGTGACTTTTATCGAGTATATAACTATTCAGTCATCTATTGGTAATGACATCGAAAAAACATAATTCAACTAAAAAAATCATGATATTATAGCTTTTCCTAATCATACAAGGTACATCATAGTCTCCTCCTGCTTGCAGCGAGGGGGTTATTTTACCTGCTTCAACTACAACTAATTAACAGAGACTATTAATCATCACAGAAATTTAGTAATGCCAATCGTTCTCAAGGTTCTCATGCAGATATATGGAGTTGAGCAATTACAGCAGTAGCAGATTTGGGCAAATTAGGCAATCAATTGAGTAAGTTTTTTGTTGGGGATGCTTCCCAAAGTGACAAACAATGATTTTATCGAACCCTGCGAACGAGATACTTCCTTACGTTTGCAATTATCTGATCGCTAACCACTTAATGATAGAATTTTTATTGCTTGCGGATTTTTGATAATTAAAAATACTGAATATAACACAACGAATGATACAGTTTAGATTAGATTAATGCAAACTTCCTTTACCTTATTAATTGCAATGTGGAAAAAGATATGAAATTATGAAAATTGGACTAGTAGTACTTAGCCAACTCAAAAGGCTAGATTCTGAAGATAGTGACAGGACGGAACAAAAGCAAAATTATTTATGCGATCGCCTTCTGAATGGATGTAACGAAACATTATTCAATCAATTAGTTTAATGGAAATTAAAAACACCTTACATTTCAAAGGAATAATGCTACTTATCCTTGTTAATGTAATTAGCGCTACAACTTTTCCATTGACTAAAGACATCGTTAGTGACCTTTCGCCAAGTACATTGATTGCCAGCCGTTTTGTCATAGCGGCAGGGGTTTTTACCCTAAATTTACGTAATCTTAATGCACTATTAGTTCGTGATGGTATACTGCTAGGGCTTTTGCTTTTCTTTTTCTTAGCTATCGAAACAATTGCACTTAAGACTATACCAGCAAACCGGACGGCATTCATTGGCAGTTTGAATGCCCTGATCGTACCGCTGCTGGGATGGCTGAGTGGTCAGCGCGTACCGTTGAAAACTTTCCTAGCTGCTGGAGTCGCTGTCATCGGTATTGGCGTAATGTTTTGGGAAGGGGGAGAACTAGGAATCGGCGATCTATTAATGTTCGTTGATGCTTTTGTCTATGCAGCCTACATACTTTTCCTAGAGCGAGTCGCCTCCCGTCACCCCACTTTAACACTCACTAGCGTTCAACTTTTGTTCATTGCAACGGTAGGGATACTCTGGAGTAACACCCAAATCTTTAGCCAATTTGAGGTAATTCGCCACCACTGGGGAGCGATTCTCTACTTAGGGCTGTTAGCTACGGCTGCTGTTATCTGGCTTCAAACAATGGCACAGCAATGGGTTCCATCTGACGAAGCTGCTTTACTTTTTACACTTGAGCCATTGTTCACCACAATTTTCTCCTTTTGGCTACTTGGCGAACATCTGGGAATACGCGGTCTAATTGGCGCGATTCTTGTATTAGTTGCTCTGGTTCTAAGTCAAAGCCCTCAAAAGATTGAGCCAGAAGCAAAAGTTGAGGTACAGAGTAGTTAACTGACTCTTAGCTCGAAAGTGAAATCTAACTAAGCCAAGTTTGAAACTTGGAAGCTGCAAGAAATTTAAATCCAGTGGATATTTATCTATGACTACAATAGAGTCGATTTCGGCTGTCAAGCTCAATTCTCATATCACGATTCAGGAAACAGCAAAAGGACGAGGAGTATTTGCTAGCAAAAAATTTGCCCAAGGGGAAACTGTCGTAGTGGGTATCCCAATTGAAGAAGTTCCCGAACGAACAATTTATTCTTTTCAGATGGATTTTAATTTGTATGTCAACCTAGACGAGCCCGCTGTCGTCATTAACCATTCTTGCAATCCAAATACTGGGGTGAAAAACAATCAGTTTGGAGGATATGACTTCGTTGCTTTGGACGATATAGAAGCAGGTGAAGAGATTACCTGGGACTACGAAACTACTGAATATGAATCAATTGCTGTTTGCCGCTGCTTGTGCGAATCTCTATCCTGTCGAGCAAAAACATTAGGATTCAAATTCCGAGAACAAATGTTGCGCGATACTTACGGAGAGTACATTGCAGATTATCTCAAAACTCAAAGTAAATGATGTTTGTTAAACCACATCTATTTTGAGAACTATACTTTTTCAAAGTAGTGGGAGCATCAAGCCTTGTAGAGACGCGTTAGCGCAGCAGGACAAACTACAATTTCGCGTCTCTACATTATTTTCTTAAGCCTTTTTCAACCAGCTAAACATAGCGCGTAAATCTTTACCAACTTCCTCAATTTTGTGTTCAGCTTCTTTACGACGCATGGCGGTAAATCCTGGTTTACCAGCTTGGTTTTCGAGAACGAATTCTCGTGCAAATTGCCCAGATTGAATTTCGCTGAGAATTTTCTGCATTTCAGCTTTGGTTTGTTCAGTCACAATCCGCGGCCCACGAGTATAATCGCCATATTCAGCAGTGTTAGAAATGCTGTCGCGCATTTTAGCTAAACCGCCTTCTACAACCAAGTCAACAATCAGCTTGACTTCATGCAGACATTCAAAATAAGCCAATTCTGGTTGATAACCAGCTTCTACCAAAGTTTCAAATCCGGCTTTGATTAAAGCACTCAAACCACCGCATAATACTGCTTGTTCGCCAAATAAATCTGTTTCGGTTTCTTCGCGGAAAGTAGTTTCGAGAACACCAGCGCGAGTACCACCAATACCTTTAGCATAAGACATGGCGCGATCGCGTGCCTGACCACTAGCATCTTGATAAACTGCAAACAGCGCTGGTACGCCTTCCCCACCTTCATAAGTCCGCCGTACCAAATGCCCCGGCCCTTTTGGTGCAACCATCACCACATCTACGTTAGCTGGTGGTACAACTTGCCCAAAGTGAATATTGAAGCCGTGGGCAAAAGCTAACACATTCCCTTCTTCTAAATTGGGTTCAATCTCGTTTTTGTAAATCGTTTTTTGAACTTCATCAGGTAACAAAATCATGATGAAGTCAGCAGCATTGGCAGCATCTGCAACATTTTTCACAGTTAACCCAGCCGCTTCAGCTTTTGCAACTGACTTACTACCCGGATATAGTCCCACAATCACATTCAAACCACTATCTTTGAGATTGAGAGCGTGGGCATGACCTTGGGAACCATAGCCGATAATAGCAATAGTTTTTCCAGCCAAAAGGTCTAAATTGGCATCTTCGTCATAATACATCCGGGCCATAGAAGCATCTCCTGTCAGCAGCATCGTCATTTATTGGCAGGCTTACGATTGTACCCCAAATTGAGTAACACAGATGAATTATCAATCTATTCAATTTGTCTCTTTGGACTGATGAGAGGAGGGAGCAGCGGAGACAAATGACTAATGACTAATGACAAACCCTGTTACAAAAACCGCAACAATACAAGTTTTGAGTTTTACTTCGGCAATACTGGGGTTAACTTCATCTATCTAGGGGTAGATTATGTATACTTCAACTAAATTGCCGCCTACATCTGCTTTATTTATAAGTGCGTTGTTGGGAGGGGTGATTTTTACCAGTTGCGCCTCTGCCGATCGGTCAACAAATCAGTCTGCACCTCAAATGGCAGCCGATGGCGCGGTAAATCAATTATCTGCTCGTGAAAACAGTATTTCCCAAAAGGCGGAAACTGCACCAATAAACCGTTCTCGTCCCCAACTGATCAAAAAGGCAGCAATCTCTTTGACTGTCAACTCTGTAGATAAGACTGTTGATGCTGTTTCGCAAATTATCAATCAACAGCAAGGGGATTTAATCGGGTTGAAACAACAACAACCCAAAAACGACAACCCGCGTTACACAGCAACAATCCAATTGCGGATACCAGAAAATCGGCTAGAACCTACTTTAGAGCAACTAGCTAAATTGGGCACTGTTGAGAGTCGTAATATCACTGCCGAAGATGTAGGCGATCGCCTGGTGGATATCCAAGCCAGATTAACCAATTTGCAAAAAACTGAAGCCAATTTGCAAAAAATTATGGATCGGGCTGGTTCTGTCAGAGATGTGCTTAGTGTTGCCCAAGAACTGAGTAATGTTCGTCAAACCATAGAACAAATTGATGCCCAACTCAAAAGCTTACAAAATCAAGTTGCTTATTCCACTATTACGCTGAACCTAGAAGCAGCAGTTTCTAGTACCAGTCCCCAACCTGCTTTGGGTTTGCAAGTTAAGGAAACTTGGAATAACTCTACCCACTCTTTGAGTGCATTTTCCGTTGGCTTACTCAAATTGGGTATTTGGTTAATTGTTTACAGCCCCTATTTATTAATTGTTGTTGCTCTTGTCTATGGCTTTAGCCGTTGGCGGCGAACTCATTCACCACGTTTGACACAAACACCAGAGTCAACTATTTCTGACTAAAGTTGCATAAATTCTACATCTACCTTTGCTAAATTTACACAGATAAACAGGGATTAAAATATCCCAAACTCTTATTGTCTGTACCTTTCTCTTAAAAAATTTTGTTTATCCTGTAGTTTTGGTTACTTTAATACTTTCTCAAATGTAAAGAGCAATACAAAATATATGATGACAATTTTGATACAAATCTGTTAAGAATAGTTACAATAGTCGGCATACACGATAATATTTCTTATGGTAAATTCACTTGACAATAATCCACTCCATAAAGTAGTGATCGTTGGCGGTGGTTTCGGTGGACTTTATGCAGCAAAAACACTCGCTAAAGCGGCAGTAAACGTTACTCTGATTGATAAACGTAACTTTCATTTATTTCAACCCCTTTTATATCAAGTCGCCACAGGTGCGCTATCTCCTGCTGATATCTCCTCACCGTTGCGTTCTGTCCTCAGCAAGAGCAAGAATACGAAAGTGCTGCTGGGAGAGGTGAATAATCTCGATCCAGAATCAAAACAAGTGATGGTAGGCGACGAAGCAGTACCTTACGACACCTTAATTGTCGCCACAGGTGCGAAGCATTCCTACTTTGGCAAAGATAACTGGGAAGAATTCGCCCCAGGCTTAAAAACAGTAGAAGATGCGATAGAAATGCGTAGCCGGATCTTTTCGGCGTTTGAAGCCGCAGAAAAAGAAACCGATCCAGAAAAACGCCGTGCTTGGTTAACCTTTGTAATTGTGGGTGGTGGTCCAACTGGTGTAGAGTTAGCTGGTGCGATCGCAGAATTGGCAAACCAAACTCTCAAAGAAGATTTCCGCAACATCGACACCTCAGAAGCCAAGATTTTGCTATTAGAAGGGCTGGATCGGATTTTGCCACCCTTTGCACCAGAGTTATCCAAAGAAGCGGAAGCATCCCTGACGCGCTTGGGTGTGGTTGTGCAGACAAAAACATTGGTAACAAATATTGAAAATGATATTGTTACCCTCAAACAAGGCGATGAAGTTAAAGAAATTGCTTCAAAAACGGTATTATGGGCAGCAGGTGTAAAAGCTTCCGCAATGGGAAAAGTGTTAGCAGAACACACAGGTGCAGAGTGCGATCGCGCTGGACGGATTATCGTTGAACCTGACTTGAGTATTAAGGGACATCCGAATATTTTTGTAGTTGGCGACTTAGCAAATTTTTCTCATCAAAATGGTAAACCCCTACCTGGTGTTGCACCTGTAGCCAAGCAAGAAGGTGAATATGTAGCAACATTAGTTCAACAGCGGCTTGCAGGTAAAAGTTTGCCACCCTTTGCTTATACCGATCATGGTAGTTTAGCAATGATTGGGCACAATTCTGCTGTAGTCGATTTGGGCTTTATCAAGCTGAAAGGTTTCGTTGCATGGTTGTTTTGGCTGGTGATTCACATCTATTTCTTAATTGAATTTGACAACAAATTAGTAGTAATAATTCAGTGGGCGTGGAATTACTTTACCCGTAATCGCGGAGCAAGATTGATTACAGGTAAAGAAACCGTCACGGAATTTGTAATTAGCGATCACAACAATTATTCAGCCGATAATAAACAACCGATAAATGTCTAGTTGGGCATTGGGCAATACTTCTCTCCCCCTGCTTCCCCTGTTTTCCCCACTTCCCATAACAAAGTTATCGCCCTCATAAATTAGCAGTAAGCTGTTTGAGGGCGTTTTTTCATAATTTACTATGGCAACTATTAACGACAACTACCTGAAACTGAAAGCGGGTTATCTGTTTCCAGAAATTGCTCGGCGGGTGAATGTCTTTGCCGAAGCGAATCCTGATGCTAAAATCATCCGGCTGGGCATTGGCGATGTTACCGAACCTCTGCCGGAGGCTTGCCGCACAGCGATGATTAAAGCTGTGGAAGAAATGGGCGATCGCAATACCTTCAAAGGCTACGGCCCAGAGCAAGGCTACGCTTGGTTGCGGGAGAAAATTGCTACTCACGATTTTCAAGCACGGGGAGCCGATATAGATGCTTCCGAAATATTTATCTCTGATGGTTCCAAGTGCGACACCGGCAATATTCTGGAAATCTTTGGACATGACAACATAATTGCCGTTACTGACCCCGTTTATCCCGTATATGTAGACACTAACGTTATGGTGGGAAATACGGGAGATGCCAACGATAAAGGCGAATTTGAGGGCTTAGTTTATCTACCAATTACGGCCGATAATAACTTTACCGCCGAAATTCCCTCAAAGAAAGTAGATTTAATTTATCTCTGCTTTCCCAATAACCCTACTGGCGCAACTGCTACTAAGGAATATTTAAAGGCATGGGTAGACTATGCCAAAGCTAATAACTCGATTATTTTCTTTGATGCAGCCTACGAAGCTTATATTACCGATCCGTCGCTTCCTCACTCAATTTATGAAATTGAAGGTGCAAGAGATGTTGCGATCGAATTCCGGTCTTTTTCCAAGAATGCAGGCTTTACAGGAACTCGTTGTGCGTTAACCGTCGTACCGAAGACACTCACAGCAAAAGCCGCCGATGGTTCCGATGTGGAACTATGGAAACTTTGGAATCGCCGCCAGTCTACCAAGTTTAATGGTGTTTCTTACATCGTCCAAAGGGGAGCAGAAGCGGTTTACTCTGAAGAAGGACAAGCGCAAATCAAAGGATTGGTGAGTTTCTATCTAGAAAACGCCAAAATTATCCGCGAGAAACTTACAGCCGCCGGATTATCAGTTTATGGTGGCGTGAATGCACCTTACGTTTGGGTAAAAACGCCTAATGGTTTATCCAGTTGGGAATTCTTTGATAAGTTGCTGCAAACTGTCAACGTTGTCGGGACACCTGGTTCTGGCTTTGGGGCTGCGGGTGAAGGTTACTTCCGCATTTCGGCGTTTAACAGCCGGGAGAATGTGGAAGAAGCGATGAAGCGGATTGCCGAGAAGTTTAAGGTGTAGAGCGATCGCTTTTGTTAAACTCAATCTATTAATCTAAAGGTTACGGTGGGTTGTATCATCCACCGCAACCTCATAGATAATTTATTGAGATTCATTTAGCTTACTTATATTTGCAAATATTTTTTTCTATTCATTACCAACAATAAGACAGCAGCGATCGCAAACAAACTTCCAGTTAGAAATGTTGCCTCTGCTCCCAATGTTTGCCACAACCCACCAGCTAGCAAACTAGCAGGTAGAAGTGCTAATCCCACAGCCAAATTGAAGAATCCAAAAGCAGTGCCGCGCAGATTTGCAGGTATACTATTTGCCACTAGCGTTAACAGCAATCCTTTACTCATACCTAAATACAGACCATAAAGGGCAAACAATCCCCAGACTTGCCAAGGTGTCTGCACGAAAGCAAAGCCTAGATACACTAGAGCATATAGGAGAAATCCGCCTACCAGTAAACCGAATTTTCCCACGCGATCAGAAAGTATTCCCAATGGGTAGGCACTGAACGAGTAGGCGATGTTCACCACCATTAATGTCAATGGGATGAGTGAAGCAGAAATACCTGTTTGTTGAGCTCGCAGCAACAAAAAAGCATTGCTGGAGTTGCCTAAATTGAATAGCAATGCCACTACTACAATTACCCAGTATCCTGAACCCAAACTGTATAAAGCTTCCCATTGCAGAGGATTGGTTCGGTTTCCTTGAGTTTGAGTTGTTTTTGGTTCGCGCACTCCCACTGCTAATAAAGCCACTGCGAAGAATCCAGGGATGAGTGCTAGCCAAAAAATCAGGCGGAAGTTGTTTTCGGAAGCAGCCATCAGGGCAAATGCTGCCAAAGGCCCCAAAAATGCTCCGATAGTATCAAGGGATTGACGCAATCCGTAGGCTGCGCCGCGTACTTCTGGATTAGTGGAATCGGCAACTAAGGCATCGCGGGGCGCTACCCGAATACCTTTGCCAATGCGATCGCCAAATCGAGCTATTAACACCCCAGTCGGATTGGTAGCTACAGCAAATAGAGGTTTCACAAAGGTGGATAATCCGTATCCAAACACCGCCAATCCTTTACGATGTCCCAAGTAATCACTCAATACTCCTGAAAAGACTTTTAAGATTGAAGCTGTCGCTTCTGCGATACCTTCAATGATGCCGACAGTCAAAATATCTGCCCCTAAAACTGATACTAGAAACAAGGGCAACACAGAATTAATCATCTCGGAACTAATATCTGTCAACAGACTGACAAACCCTAAAACCCAAACAGTCTGAGGAATTTTCTGGACAAATTTATTTTGTAGCTGCATTTTGCCTATTTTTACTACAATAGTGATATGGATATGGATACCCCTACAGCTGATTTATTTGCTGCAAAAATTTTTGAAAATAGTATTACTATATCAGTTCTTTAATTCTTCAGAACCAATAGTCTAACGAGGTGAAACTAATTAAACTGCGTTCTTGGTTTTTGGTTGCCAAAAATTTGCGATCGCGATTTATTTGATGCTCCAGAATACTCACAAGCCGCTGAAGCTTTGAAGGCGTGCGAATTAGATTTTCAGGTATTTACCGAATAGGTATATCAAACACAATAAATAAACTCAGAAGCTTTATAAATAAGTGTATCTTAACTAATGGTGTAGGCATAGCCCAATCTAAGCATCACAGTTGTAATTTCTGCCTAGATAAACAATTTATTCCTATAGATAGATGTATTTTCAGTATCTATAAGAATAATTTTATTCCTAAATTACTTGTTACTAAAACTTAAGTAGGAAAACCGTACTTATCTGATAGGTTTTCTGTACCATATATCTGAGTTTAGCTGGATAAAATCAAAATGTAGCTGAGGTAATGCTGTTTTCGGAAAAATTTACACAGCATTAGCAGGAGAGCAAAAACATGACAAATCAATTGAAAACGGCTGCTTTGCTAGCTGCACTAAGTGGTCTTTTGATTGCAATTAGTTACTGGGTAATTGGCGGTTATAGTGGCTTGATTATTGGGATTGGCTTGGCAGCAGCAACCAACCTGTTTTCGTGGTATCAATCAGATAAAATTGCCCTAGCAGTATACCAGGCACAACCTGTGAGTGAAAGGGAAGCACCAAGACTTTATCGGATGGTGCAGAGATTGAGCGATCGCGCTAACATTCCCATGCCTAAAGTTTATATCGTTCCTAGCCTTGGTGCTAACGCTTTCGCTACAGGACGCGATCCAGAACACGCTGCTGTGGCTGTCACCGAAGGTATTCTAAATATATTGCCAGATGATGAACTCGAAGGTGTTATTGCCCACGAGCTAACCCATATTATTAATCGTGACACTCTCACACAAGCCGTTGCTGCTACTGTGGCTGGTGCGATCTCATTCCTAGCCCAAATGGTTAGTTACAGTCTATGGTTTGGCGGTGGTTCGCGAGATGATAATAGAGGTGGAAATCCAATAGGAGTTTTATTAACAGTCATGCTTGCGCCACTGGCTGCGACAATCATTCAGCTAGCAATTTCGCGCACACGAGAATTTTCTGCTGATGCAGGTTCTGCTAAATTAACTGGTAATCCCCGCGCCTTAGCTAGGGCATTGCAACGCTTAGAAGCTTCAGCAAAGCAAATGCCTTTAAATGCTAATCCAGCTTATGAGCCGTTATTAATTATCAATTCCATCTCTGGACAGTTTCTGGGTAACTTATTCTCCAGTCACCCGGCGACAGAAATGCGAGTTGCAGCATTACTAAAACTAGAGCAACAACTGCCAATAAAAACTTATTAATTTGTCATTAGTCACTTGTACTGAGCGTAGTCGTTGGCGCAGCCTCTCGTAGAGAAGTATTTGTCTTTTGTAAAATAAATGACTAATGACTATTAAAACAGGGTGCAATTCTTCTTGGAGAATAAACTTTGCAATTAAGGATGTTTTAAGTATGAATTCTAACAATATCGAATCTACTGAATCCATAGTAATTGTAAAAATAAGTTCTGAAACCGACAAATTGGTGGAAACCGAAATGGCTGGTGAAACTGATGAGGTGAAGCGCGAAACCAAAGCGTTAATTGAGGCGCTAAAAAGACGCGCTCAAGCTGAGGCTGATTCAGCAGGTACTCTCAGCCGTGAAACCTATTTGAAAGTTGTGCGTCAAGCACGGGAATTAATTGAAGGAAGGAAACTGATAGAACGCGATCGCTTAGAAAACTCTTGGGCGGTAATTCAGGATGAAGCCGAGAGGAACTGGCACTTATTGATGAAAGACTTAGTAGACTTTAACTTTCGCTTGCAAAAGGCTGTAAAAGCTGCTTGGGAAACCTTCAATAATCCTTACTCTCGTTAAAGAGGGCGCGATCGCAAATAAATATTTTAGGGGCGTACATCTGTACGCCCTTTTTTATAGCCCGTCGGAGACATGGCTCTTTGTAGACCAAAAATGATTTACTAAACTAAATAGCCTTTACCATAAAAAGCGTAAATATTCAGTACTCTCCGTTTCACAAATAGGAAATAAGCAGTGTTACCAAATAAGCCCCCCGCTAGTAATCAAACTCAACGCTGGACATTTGCTCAACTTTTTGGACTGGTAAAGCGTAATCCCCTAATGATTTCGCAGTGGGTGATCCGCTGGATAGTTGTGGGAACTGCTGGTGGTCTATTTGCAGCCTTGTACTGGAATGTTTTAGAGTTTTTAACTCACAGACTCCAGCGATTTGAGGGTTTTAGCCTGCTGATAGTGATGCCACTTAGCGGTTTAATTATCGGTCTGGTGATTCATTTTTTGGGAAATCCCGGTGAAATCGCTGTGATTGTTGATAATATTCATTTTCGTGGCGGACGCCTAGATGTTCGCAAAAATCCTTCAATGATTCTTGCTTCTCTAGTCAGCATCTCGGCAGGCGGTAGTGCTGGCCCAGAAGCGCCACTGGTACAGGTAACAGGTTCTTTTGGTACTTGGATTGCCGATCGTTTAAAACTCCAAGGTGAAGACCTCAGAACCATGAGTTTAGCAGCAATGGCGGCTGGCTTCACTGCCTTATTTGGCGCACCTCTTGGCGGTGCGATGTTCGCTTTGGAGATTTTGCACCACGAGCATATTGTGGAATATTACGAAGCTTTAATGCCAGCCATTGTTTCGAGTTGCGCTAGCTATCTGGTGTTTGCAGCAATTACACGTTTGGGTATTGCCCCCACTTGGCATTTTCCTCAGTATCACTTAGAAAGGATTGATGATTTTGCGATCGCGATCGCGTTTGGAATTATCGGGGCTATTGCGGGATGGATTTTTATGGGTATTTTTCGGGGCTGCGATGCTTTTTGGCAAGCCGTTTCACCAACTTCTGTTCCCATTTATGTACGTACAACACTAGCAGGAGTGGGACTTGGCATTTTAGCAGTTTTATTACCCCTTACCCGTTATTTTGGACATGAAGAGTTAGATTCAGTCCTGACTGCTAACTTTGGTGCTGTTTTTCTCTTAACTCTAGCTCTTGGGAAAATGGCTGCCATTAGCATTACGGTAACAGGTGGGTGGCGTGGTGGATTCATCATTCCCCTATTTTTCACTGGTGCTTGCATTGGTAAAGCAGTCGCAGTCTTAATTCCGGGACTCGATCCTGCCCTTGCCATGATTTGTACAATGGCGGCTGTCAACGCAGCCGTAACCCGCACACCGATAAGTACGACTTTGCTACTATCAAAACTAACTAACTTGAGTCCCTTTACGCCAATCCTTTTTGCCAGTTTGGTTGGATTTTTTCTTGCCCCTAAAGTTCCTCTGATCGCATCTCAACTAAAATCCCAGAGAGAAGCTACGGATTGAACAATTGCCTGAGTTAGCTGCCCAGGCAATAAAAAGCAATATATGCTAAGATTGTATCAAATTATAGCAATTATTCAAGAGCAATTTAGAATAATTTTGCGCTTTGTTGAGTAAAAAAGCTAAAATCTACGATTTTTGGAGATTTTTAGGTTATGACAACCTCACAGGAGAGGATTATCCCGATTGACTTGCGAACCGAAATGTCGCAGTCTTATCTGGAATACGCCATGAGCGTGATAGTGGGTCGGGCGTTGCCAGATGCCAGGGATGGTCTAAAACCTGTGCATCGTCGCATTCTCTACGCAATGCACGAGCTAGGTCTGCTCCACGATCGCCCCTTTAAGAAATGCGCCCGTGTAGTGGGTGAAGTTTTGGGTAAATATCACCCCCACGGTGACACAGCAGTATATGATGCCTTGGTGCGGATGGCACAGGATTTTTCCATGCGATCGCCCCTAGTTAACGGACATGGTAACTTTGGTTCGGTAGACAACGATCCGCCAGCCGCGATGCGGTACACCGAATGTCGCTTGCAAGCTTTAACTAGTGCTGGTTTACTTCACGACATTGAGTATGAAACCGTAGATTTCGCCGATAACTTCGACGGTTCTCAGCAAGAACCCACAGTTTTACCAGCACGGATTCCGCAGTTACTACTTAACGGTTCCTCTGGGATTGCCGTGGGCATGGCAACCAACATTCCGCCCCACAATTTGGGCGAATTGATCGATGCTTTGGTGGCTGTAATTCACAATCCTGAAATCACCGATCTCGAATTAATGCAGTATGTCCACGGCCCAGATTTTCCGACTGGGGCGCAAATTTTGGGAACATCTGCCATTCGAGAAGCTTATACTACCGGGCGTGGTTCTATTACCATGCGTGGTGTCGCCAACATTGAAACCGTTGAACAACGGGGACGCCCAGATAGAGAAGCAATTATTATTACCGAATTGCCCTATCAAACCAACAAAGCGGCACTGATTGAAAAAATCGCCGAAATGGTGAATGAGAAGCGGCTAGAAGGGATTGCAGACATCCGGGATGAAAGCGATCGCGACGGGATGCGAGTTGTCATCGAACTCAAGCGTGATGCTTATCCCCGCGTCGTGCTGAACAACCTCTACAAGCAAACGCCACTGCAAGCCAACTTCGGCGCAAATATGCTGGCGTTGGTGAATAGCGAACCCCAAGTACTCACCCTCAAGCAGTTCTTAACCGTCTTCTTGGATTTCCGCATCGAATCCATTGCCAGACGCACCCGCTACGAACTGCGGAAAGCTGAGGAACGCGATCATCTTCTCCAAGGGTTATTAATTGCCCTATCTCAGTTAGATCCAATTATTGTCTTAATTCGCCATGCGCCCGATGCACCCACAGCTAAAGGCGAATTAATCACAACTTACGGACTCTCAGAAGTGCAAGCAGATGCGATTTTGCAAATGCAATTGCGCCGCTTGACTGCTTTAGAAGCAGATAAAATTCGTCTGGAACACGAAGAATTACAAGCGAAGATTACCGACTTGCAAGATATTTTGGCACGTCGGGAGAGAGTACTAGAAATCATTGAAACTGAAGTCGGGCAACTCAAAACTAACTTCGCCACACCCCGCCGCACGGTGATTTTACCAGGGGAAGGGGAATTAGACGATCGCGACCTCATTGCCAATGAAAAAGCGATAATTCTGGTGACAGAGCAAGGCTACATCAAACGGATGCCAGTTAACACCTTTGAAGCCCAAAGCCGCGCTACCAGAGGTAAAGCCGCAGCCAAGGTGAAAGATGATGATACCATTGAGCATTTTTTGACTTGCTGCGATCACGACAGTATTTTATTCTTTAGTGAGCGTGGTGTTGTTTATTGCCTGAGAGCCTATCAAATCCCAGCGAGTTCGCGTACCAGTCGCGGGACACCAATCGTCCAAATGCTACCGATTCCCAAAGAGGAAAAAATCACCTCGATTGTGCCGGTTGACGAGTTTAGCAACGAAGAATATTTGGTCATGCTCACTAAGGGCGGGAATATCAAGAAAACCGAATTGGCAGCCTTTAGTCATATTCGCGCCAATGGTTTGATTGCCATTTCCTTAGAAGAAGGCGACCAACTGCGCTGGGTGCGACGCGCTAGAGTCGAGGACAGTGTAATCATTGGTTCTCGTAACGGCATGGCGATTAACTTCCGGTGCAACCACGAACAACTGCGACCTTTAAGTAGGGCAACTCGTGGGGTGAAAGCCATGAAACTCAAAAATAAAGATGAACTCGTGGGTATGGATATTCTGCCCGCAGCAATTCTTGAAACTTTGGATGTTACAGAAGCAGAAACTGAAGATATCGAAACAATCGAAACAATCGAAACAGAAGATATCGAAATTACCGAAATTACTGAAGAGTCCGCAGAAGTGCCTAGCAGTGGCGTAGTTGGCCCTTGGGTGTTGGTAATTACAATGGGAGGATATGGTAAGCGCGTACCAGTTGCTCAATTCCGGCTGCAAAATAGAGCTGGTCAGGGTTTAATGGCAACCAAGTTCAAAAACCGCAAAACCAAAGACAAGCTGGCAACCTTACGCATTGTGAACAATGATGATGATGAAATCATGATGGTGACAAATCGCGGTATTATCATTCGTCAAGCAGTGAATGCGATTTCTATCCAATCGCGATCGGCAACTGGAGTCAGAGTACAGCGTTTAGATGAAGATGACGCTATTACCGGAGTAGCAATAGTTCCACCTGATGCTGTCGATGCAGAAGAAGCAGAATAAAAAGCAGGGGGAGAGGTTAACCGCCTTACTCCCTTATTTAATCGCCTTAGCTAGTGGCGTTTTAATGGGGCTAACTGTAGCCCCAGTAGGTGCATGGTTACTGGCTTGGATTGCCCTAGTTCCCTTATGGGTGCTAGTTGTCACTTCAGCCAAAGGTAAAAACCAATACCCCCCAGCTTTCCTGTGGGGTATTGGTTTTCACGGTGTCGCCCTATTCTGGATTACCGGAATTCATCCAATGACATGGTTGGGCGTTCCCTGGTTGCCAAGCTTGGTAATCACACTTTTTTGTTGGGGATTTATCAGTGTCTTGGGTGGGGTGTTCGTTAGTATTTGGGCAGCTGTGATAGTTCGCCTAAACGGACAAAAACCGTGGCTACGTATACTGATTGGTACAGCCGTCTGGTGCGGCTTAGAGAGTCTGTGGAGTGCGGGGCCTTTGTGGTGGAGTTCCCTTGCTTACACTCAAAGTCCGCACAATCTCGTAATTGTACATCTGGGTCAACTGTCTGGGCCTAATACTGTGACAGCAGCGATCGTTGCTGTTAATGGCTTAATTGCTGAAGCGTATATAAAGCGACAAGATACCAAGATGTCCTCTGTGCCTCTGCGGTTCGTTAATAAATACTTAGCTACCGCCACAGGACTATTAATTACCCTACACCTTATTGGTTTTATCTTATATAGCCGTCCCATTGCTCAACCCCCAGAAGCGGCCTTAAAAGTGGGGATTATTCAGGGTAATATCCCGAACCGACTTTTACGAAGTTCCGAAGGGTTTCGTCGCGCCCAAGAAAATTACACTAATGGGTATCTAACTTTAGCAGACCAAGGTGTAGATGCAGTCCTCACCCCAGAAGGAGCCTTACCTATTTTCCAGCGTAATTTGCTGGAAACGGCCTTAGTCGCAGCCGTGAAAGAAAAAGGCGTAGTTGCTTGGATTGGGGCTTTTGGCGAACGGGGAGATAGTTATACAATTAGCTTGTTTACTTTCAATAGTAAAGGTGAAATTGTCAGCCGCTACGATAAGTCCAAACTAGTACCTCTAGGAGAATATATTCCCTTAGAAGGAATTTTAGGCAAAATAGTTCAGCGCTTGTCGCCTTTGGATGCACACCAAGTTGCTGGTTCAGCAAATCAGCTATTTGACACTCCTTTTGGTCGAGCGATCGCTAGTATATGTTATGAATCTGCTTTTCCTGAACAATTTCGTCGTCAAGCGGCGGCGGGTGGGCAATTTATTCTCAGTTCTTCTAACGATGCCCATTACACTGCATCCATGCCATTCCAGCATCATGCACAGGATATCATGCGGGCAATTGAAAGCGATCGCTGGTCAGCACGAGCAACTAATACCGGATATTCAGCCTTTGTAGATCCTCATGGCAAAACCTTATGGATGTCTGGATATAATACCTACGAAACTCATGCCGAAACAATTTATCGACGACAGACACAAACTTTATATGTGCGTTGGGGTGATTGGTTAACACCGTTGTTGTTGATCTCCTCTGGAGGAGCTTGGCTGGTAATTCGCGGTATAAAGAAATTTAGTAATGTTGCAAATCCCTAGCTTATTGAGTCTTTGGAATTATTAGCGAATTCCTCTGAAGGGGTGGCTTTTGGGGGAAAACTTTTCGATTTACTAAAATTATGGATTTCAGAAGCAGTCAAGTCACGCCATTGACCCAATTGTAGGTTATCTAAATGTAGGTGAGCTATGCTGACCCTGACCAGTCGCAAAGTCGGAAACCCAACAGCCGCAGTCATGCGCCGTACTTGGCGGTTTTTTCCCTCTGTCAAAGTCATTTCCAGCCAAGCTGTCGGTACATTTTTACGAAATCTAATTGGTGGAGTGCGTTCGGGTAACTGTGGTTCTTCTGGTAAGAGCCTAACTTCTGCTGGTTGAGTGCGATAATCTTGAATTTCCACACCTGTTTGCAACCTTTTGATAGCCTCTGCATCTGGAATTCGCTCTACCTGTACCCAGTAAGTACGTTTATGACCAAAACGCGGATGGGCGAGGCGATGTTGCAATTGTCCATCATTCGTTAACAGCAGCAATCCTTCACTATCCCAATCTAAGCGTCCCACAGGATACACATCAGACACATCAATATAGTCTTTTAGGGTGCTATGTGTAGGCGCATCTTTTGTAAACTGGCTGAGAACGCCGTATGGTTTGTAAAAAATAATATATCGATAATGATTGCGCATGGGACATTTGACTTCTGAATTCTCTTTTAACAATAGAAGCAGAATTTATAAATCTTACTTTAAACTTATAAGTTATCAAATGAAAAATCAATCGCGGTTAAAACCACAACCTAAACAACGCATACAAACAGAGAAAGCTGCTAAAACTGAAACAATCTCAATTAGTAATTGAAATGACAAGGGAGCTAGAGCCAAACCCCAAATCAAAAGAATTGTCCCGCTGATCATAGCAGTAATGCGATTAATTTCATCTTTGGTATTGAAAACCAAGAATAATGTTCCTAAACCAATTAATAATAAGATTAAGCTACTCATCAACATATTCCTGCTTATACTTTTTTTCTTTGTGAAGCTGGATATACAACAGAATCCAGGAGTAAAACACGTTTCACATCAGGCTTTGAGACGAATCGTTGTGTACTTTCCCTTCCTTAAAACCTGTTGTATTTCACACCTGTAATCCTACCGTTACTTGAGCGAACTAGAGGGCAGTCTTGTTATGTGCATCTGACTGGTTCCCAGGCTGGAGGTTGGGAACCCATTCTGGGAGGCTCCGCCTCCAGTAGCTTGACAAGAGGCAGAGCCTCTTTTAAGTACATTCCCAGCCTGGAGGCTAGGAACAAGACGAAATTATCCAAAGATTTGGGCATCCTAATAAGAACAATATAGTGAAGAGTTGATTATGCCAAGTTCTAAAATCTGCCGACGGTCTTTCTTGTTTTTAGGAGGTGCTGTCTTGGCACAAGGATTAACATTGGCACTCCCCGCAGCCGCTCAAACTGTACAAGTGAAGAGGGGTAAAGTAAATGGTTTCTCTTTTTATCAAACTATTATAGACCTCACTGACCCTAAAACCTTTATTACTATTGGTTTAGCGAATAATGCAACTTTGGCTAATACTAATCAAAAAACTAGCGGTGATGAAGAATTTAATAACCTAGTGACTCGTCATCGCGCGGCTGTCGTTGCTAATGGTACTTTTTTTGCCAAGAATGCCCAGAAAACAGTGATGGGTAACATGGTAGCGGCAGGAAGATTCATCAAATATAGCCAGTGGGAAAATTATGGCACTACTTTGGGGTTGCGAGCTGGTAATAAACCGGAAATGGTGACAGCACGGGTTGACGGGAAACCGGAATGGAATCAACATTGGTTGTCTATTACCTGCGGGCCTCGACTTTTAAGACAGGGACAAATTTGGCTGAAGCCGGATGTTGAAGGATTTAAAGATCCTGGTGTTTTAGGTACTGGCGCACGAACTGCGATCGGGTTTCCTGCTGATGGTAAAAAGCTATTTTTGATCAATTTTGATAGTGGATTAACTTTACAGCAAGAAGCGCAAGCAATGAAAGCAATCGGCTGTCACGAAGCAATGAATTTAGATGGTGGTGCATCGAAAGCTTTTGCTGCTAACGGTAAAATTTTAGTCCCCGCCGGACGCCCACTAACTAATGTGATTGTTGTTTATGATGCGAAGAATCCTGCTCCTGCTGCTTTACAACAATCATGGAGTAGGTTTCAGAAAGGCGATCGCCCCATCATACCTGTTAATTGAGAGGGCTGGAGTGCGTAGGCGTAGCCCGTCGTAGACATCGCTTATTTAACTGCCATTACCAAAGTACCAATTAAAAAATATTCAAAAATGCCGCAGCTACGCTCGTTGTAGACATCGCTTTTCTAAACGTCAAGGTATTATGTACTCGAACACCGTGCAGCATACATAAAGTCTGAGGTTTTGCATGAAAGTAGCAGTTTTCAGTACAAAAGCCTACGATCGGCAGTTTTTGTCAGCTGCAAATTCTCCTATCCAACACGAATTAGTATTTTTTGAACCCCGTTTAAATCGGGATACGGCTATCCTGGCTGCGGAATTTCCCGCAGTTTGCGTATTTGTCCACGATCAGGTTGATGCCACAACTTTAGAACTTCTCGCCTCACGGGGAACTCGTCTGATTGTCCTTCGCTGTGCCGGGTTTAACAATGTAGACTTACAAGCCGCGGCAGATTTAGGAATTACCGTTGTGCGTGTTCCCGCCTATTCACCTTATGGGGTAGCAGAACACGCTGTAGGATTGATTTTAAGCTTAAATCGCAAAATTCATCGTGCCTATAACCGTGTCCGAGAAGGCAATTTTTCTTTAGATGGCCTGTTGGGATTTAATTTGCATGAACGCACAGTGGGGATTGTTGGCACTGGCAAAATCGGTCTGATTTTAGGACAGATTATGAAGGGGTTTGGCTGTAACCTACTCGCCTATGATGTTTATCGCAATCCAGAATTGGAGGCGCTGGGTGGAAAGTATGTAGAACTACCTGAGCTATTTGCCAACTCCGATATTATCTCCCTGCATTGCCCCCTAACTCCTGAAACCCATCACTTAATTAACACCGAGGCAATAGAAAAGATTAAGCCAGGTGTGATGCTAATTAATACTAGCCGAGGAGCGCTGATTGATACCCAAGCAGTGATTGAGGGATTGAAGTCTGGCAAAATTGGCTACCTTGGTGTGGATGTCTACGAACAAGAATCGGAATTGTTCTTTGAGGATTTGTCTGGGGAAATTATTCAAGATGATATTTTCCAGCGTCTGACAACGTTCCCCAATGTACTGATTACCGGACATCAAGCTTTTTTTACAGCAGAAGCTCTCTACAATATTGCAGAAACAACTTTTGCTAATATTACCGATATTGAACAGGGTCGTCCTTGTGCAAATGAAATTCGCGCCTAAACCCTAAAATCCAAAATTGTTTTACCTCATAAATTGTTAACACCCTTGCCCCCAGAGATAACGAAGGTGATACACTACATCCATGCTAGGGGTGCCTACATAACGAGGCTGAGATCACACCCTTAACACCTGAGTCTGGGTAATACCAGCGGAGGGAAGCTGTTTATTGAGGAATTACAATATGCGGACTGAATGGGTTGCTAAACGACGTGGGCAGGTTAATGTATCTCAAATGCACTACGCCCGCCAAGGTGTTATCACCGAAGAAATGCACTACGTCGCCAAACGGGAAAATCTCCCGGCCGATCTCATTCGTGAGGAAGTAGCACGGGGACGAATGATTATCCCCGCGAATATTAATCACACTAACCTAGAGCCGATGGCTATTGGCATCGCCTCTAAATGTAAGGTAAATGCTAATATCGGCGCTTCCCCTAATTCTTCTAATCTTCAAGAAGAAGTGGATAAGCTGAATCTGGCGGTGAAGTACGGCGCTGATACCGTGATGGATTTATCCACAGGCGGCGGTAATTTGGATGAAATTCGCACCGCTATCATCAAGGCTTCGCCTGTTCCCATTGGTACGGTGCCGGTGTACCAAGCTTTAGAAAGCGTCCACGGCACAATCGAAAACCTGACTGCTGATGATTTTCTCCATATCATCGAAAAGCACGCCCAGCAGGGGGTAGACTATCAAACTATCCACGCAGGAATTTTGATTGAGCATTTGCCCTTGGTGAGAAACCGCATCACTGGCATTGTCTCTCGTGGTGGCGGTATTTTGGCGCGGTGGATGCTACATCACCACAAACAAAACCCGCTTTATACCCACTTCCAAGATATTATTGAGATTTTCAAAAGATATGATGTCTCCTTTAGTTTAGGAGATTCCCTGCGTCCTGGTTGCACCCATGATGCCTCAGATGAAGCACAATTAGCTGAATTGAAAACCCTTGGACAGCTAACTCGCAAAGCCTGGGAAGATGATGTTCAGGTAATGGTGGAAGGGCCTGGACACGTCCCAATGGATCAAATTGAGTTCAACGTCCGTAAGCAGATGGAAGAGTGTTCTGAAGCACCTTTCTATGTGTTGGGGCCATTGGTAACAGATATTGCTCCCGGTTATGACCACATCACTTCAGCCATTGGGGCAGCGATGGCTGGATGGTACGGTACTGCAATGCTGTGCTATGTAACACCTAAAGAACATTTGGGTCTACCAAATGCCGAAGATGTGCGGAATGGGTTGATTGCCTATAAAATAGCAGCTCATGCGGCTGATATTGCTAGACATCGCCCTGGTGCAAGGGATAGAGATGATGAACTTTCTAAGGCGCGTTACAACTTCGATTGGAACCGTCAGTTTGAATTATCACTCGATCCAGAAAGAGCTAAGGAATATCACGATGAAACTTTACCAGCAGATATCTATAAAACTGCTGAGTTTTGTTCGATGTGTGGGCCTAAGTTCTGCCCAATGCAAACTAAGGTTGATGCTGATGCGCTGACAGAATTAGAGAAATTTTTAGCGAAAGAGGCTGTGACTCAAAGTTAACAGATTAGACCTCTTGCAAAAGTCAAAAAACCGCTGTAACTGGCATCAACTATAAGTTAAAACTCTTTTAAAACCTTGTTCCCAGTCAAAGACTGGGAATGAGACAAAATGGTTTTGCTTCACGTGAAGGCGGAAGCTGCTACAGGCTGCGTAAAATACGGAAACGTTAAAGCGGAAGTTCCTACAGGTTGCGCATAACACGGAAACGTTAAAGCGGAAGTTCCTACAGGGAAAACGGAAGCTGCTACAGGCTGCGCATAACACGGAAACGTTAAAGCGGAAGTTCCTACAGGGAAAGCGGAAGCTGCTACAGGCTGCGCAAAACACGGAAACGTCAAAGCGGAAGTTCTTACAGGGAAGAATATTTTGATTTTTGCTCAGTAATAT
>JADEXV010000464.1 GCA_015206945.1 Nostocales cyanobacterium LEGE 12452
AGCTAGGATGAAAATTTCTGGCGCACAGTGGAATGTTGGGAGTGTCAACCAAATTCTTTCTGTTCGTTGTGCTTATCTGAATGGTTTACTTGCTATTTGAGTGTTTCTGCCAAAAGTGGATGCTCCCCATGAAAAAGGTACTGCCCATGAGTTCACTTCTGAAGAAGCTCGTGAAGCTGGACAAAAAGGTGGACAAGTTGCTCATGAAAAAGGCACTGCCCATGAGTTCACTTCTGAAGAAGCTCGTGAAGCTGGACGTAAAGGCGGTAGTTCGTGAACGTGAGATATAGAGATAATTAACGGATGCAGTTTTTTGTTTGAAGTCACTCATTAGTGGATTTTTAGCAATAGCATCCATAAAACTGCCATTTTTACTTATCTTTACCCTGTAAATCTTGTACTTGCATATTTTAAAACTGTCTCATTCAAATCCCAGTGAGGCAGTTTTAAAATTTCTAGTATTAATAACCTAATTTATTTTGTCTAGGTAAATTTTTGTTGATATTATCTATCTTTACACTATCACTATTTATCTACAGTTTCTTTGGCAGCCACAAGCATGGGTGCGATCGCTTTTGATAAGTTTGCTTTCAGCTTTTTGCGTATGCTTACATTAGGGCTTATAGTTGAAAACGTTTAAGGTCAAGGGCTGCTGCTACAGTGACGAGTGATAACATTCGTCATTTTTAAACATCCTCTTACATCTGCTTTAATTATTACTAAAATCACCTTATTCACACAAGCTTTGCAAGGACAGACTGAAAATGTTTAGATAAAGAGTACCTAAACTATGTTTAAGTACCCCCCTATGCAAACTTATAAATAGCCACTTGATAACAGCTTAGTTGATGCCTTTTATTTCTTAATCTGGCAAGAGATAGATTACCTACTCATACTTGGTTGGTTGCGCTCCAGGGCAATCCAACTATATCTGACAGTTAAGAGTTCGTGAACAGAAGCTCCTTTAGCTCAAGATTGCCTTTGAGCAATACTAATTGCTACTTATTAGAGTTTTTATGCTTTGTGGGGTCAACTAACTGATATGATTGGTCAGATCACTTTGAGACATCCATCAAACTGACGAGAGTTAGCTCAATCGCTCTACCGATTTACTTCAAACATCTTTCGTGCTGCAATATGCCAGATAATTGCTCGCATCCCTTATTCTGATTCAACAATTCGTGGAAAAAAATAACCGTTACCTCTTGCTGTGATAATGAATTCTGGGTCGTTGGGGTCGGATTCTACCTTTGTCCGCAATCGTGAAATATGCACATCTACCACACGGGTGTCTGTATTCATTTCTGGTACAAAGCCCCACAATTGCTGTAATATTTCAACCCTTGAAAAAATCTTTCCCGAATCATTCACTAACAACTCTAATAAGCTAAACTCCACACCTGTCAACCGAATGCGTTGCTCATTTTTATGGACTTGCCGCTTACTTGTATCGATTTTCAGGTCGCCTGCATGAATTATAAGAGAGTTAGGAATAGTATTGATACTGGTTTTGTGGGAGCGCCGTTTTAGTACACAGGCAATTCGAGCTTCTAGTTCTTTGGGTGAAAAAGGTTTCGTCATGTAGTCATCAGCACCGAGTTCTAGCCCAGTGATTCGGTCTGCTACATCTGCCAAGGCTGTTAGCATAATAATTGGTACGTCTGATTGTTTCCGTAATTCTTGACAGACACCGTAGCCATCCAGCTTTGGCATCATTACATCTAGAACTATTAAATCAGGGCTCAACAAGCGAAAAGCTGACAAAGCTTCTTCACCATCACTAGCTGTCACTACGCTGTAGCCAATCATCTCTAGACGCGTCTGTAAAATTCGACGGATGCTGGCTTCGTCATCGACTACTAGGATTGTGCCTTTATCACCTGATAAGTTTCTCAACGCTGTTCCTCCACAGCGAGAACTATTAACCCTTCATTATCTGCTTATTATGAGTCAAAAACGCAATCACATTTTTGACCTACAGTCATGAGGAAAGAAGCGATCGCTTGATACTTGCATCTGTGCAACAGATTATGCTGGTGCATCTACCCGAAAACAGATTTGTACACAATTAATAAATTCTTCAGCAAGAGACTCGTATTTTCCATAGTTTTGGTGTACCTTATTAATTCCGTGCAATTATTAATACTCATCTTCTCCCAAATTTACTCATTCAAATTTTAAGCCAATGCCTTCAAGGGAACAGCCAATGAATACTTCTAATGATATACATACTAAGAAAGTCATCAAAAAATCTGACAAGCTTACCCTGAGACAGATGAAATTAATCGAGGAGGCAGAAGACCAACAACTTCTAGCTAATACTGACAATTCTACTGCCCCTGTGGTTGAGGTTGAGGTTGAGGAGCAACCAGTAGCAATTTCAGAACCTAGAGTTCCTGACTATATTCCATTTCTTGACAATCCTCCTGTACAATCGGTGGGCAATTCCGGCTGGCAG
>JADEXV010000125.1 GCA_015206945.1 Nostocales cyanobacterium LEGE 12452
CGTTTAGCCTCGTATATTTGTCAGACTCCTATTGCCTTAATTAGCTTAATTGATAGAAATCGCCAATGGTTCAAGTCAAAAGTCGGTTTGGATGCCCCAGAAACGCACCGAGATTTCGCATTCTGTGCCCATGCTATTCTCCAGCCTGATATTTTTATCGTGCCTGATGCAAAAGATGACGAACGGTTTGCAACAAATCCACTGGTGACATCTGACCCAAATATTCGGTTTTATGCTGGTGTACCTTTAACTAACCCTGAAGGATATGCCCTCGGAACCCTGTGTGTAATTGACTTCATACCGCGAGAACTTAATCCAGAACAAATAGAGGCATTACGAACTTTAGCTCGTCAAGTCATCAAGCAACTGGAATTGCGCCGAAATTTAGCAAGTTTGGCACTTGTTACTAAGAAAAGCAACCAGGCACAGATGGTACGCAAGCAATTTTTTAAAAAGATTGCAACAAGTTTTGGTTTGTCCTCGGTAATTTTAGTTCTGATTGGGGTGTTTTCTTATCAAAATACAAGAGTATTTACTAATTTTAATCGCAGTATAGTCAAACATACTTATAAAAAACTTAACAGCCTAGAGAAAATACTGTCCCAGGTAAAGGATGCTGAGATTGGACAACGTAGTTACATCTTCACTGGAGAAAAACTTTATCTAAAATCGTATCAAACAGCACTTGGTAATGTTAATCCAGAAATTGCCAAGCTGAAGAATTTAACAGCAGATCAAGCGAATCAACAAAAGCAGATTGCAACGCTTGAATTTCTGATCACGGCTAAACTTACTGAACTAAAACAGACTATCGACTTGCGGCAGAACAAGGGATTAGAGGCGGCGTTGCAAGTACTGCTGAGAAACGATCAACAAAATCTCATGGATGATATCCGTAAGGCAATCAATGAGATGGAAAACGAGAACAGGGGACTAATTAGACAGCAGTCACAAGCAGCAAAGACTTGGACTCGGAACACAATTCTGATACTGGCGATCGCTATTTGCCTAAGTTTTATCGTTCTTGCTGTAGTCTACTACTTGATCTATCGTGAGGCTATTGAGCGGAAGAGGACAGAAGAAACCTTAAATCAAGAACGCAACTTTATCTCAGCAGTCCTTGATACAGTCGGAGCGTTGGTAATAGTTCTCGATTCTCAAGGGCAAATCGTTCGTTTCAATCAAACCTGTGAGCAAATAACTGGTTACTCTTTTGATGAGGTGAGGGGTAGGTATAGCTGGAACTTGTTACTACCTCCTGAAGAGGTAGAGCCAGTTAAAGCAATTTTTGACCAGTTACGATCTGGTCAGCTTTCCAATAATTATGAAAATTATTGGGTAATGAAAGATGGTAGTCGGCGGCTGATTGCCTGGTCGAATACCATCTTAAAAAACTATGAGGGCTGTGTTGAATACATCGTTGCTACTGGCATTGACATTACCGATGCTAAACGCACACAAAAGCATCTGACAGCACAATATGCTGCAACCCGCGTCCTCGCAGAGTCCGCCACCATTAGCGAAGCTACTCGCCAAATATTGCAAGGAATCTGTGAGAGTTTGGCATGGGATTTGGGTGAAATTTGGATGGTCGATGAGCAAGCAAATGTGCTGCATTTTCTCGATATATGGCATAAAGCATCCATTGAGATGCAAGAGTTTGAAATACTGAAGCGGCAAACCACCTTTGCACCCGAAATTGGACTACCTGGTAGGGTTTGGGCTAGTTCTGAATCTGTTTGGATCGCTGATATCGCTAAAGATATTAATTTTCCTAACTTCAAAATAGCTGCTCAAGTAGGACTACACGCAGCTTTTGGTTTTCCGATCCGCAGCGGTAACAAAATCCTCGGTGTGATTACCTGCTTCAACCGGGAAATCCAGCCCCTTGACGAAGATTTAGTAAAAACGATGAATTCTATCGGTGAGCAAGTAGGGCAATTTATCCAGCGTAAACAGACTGAAGAAGAAATACAACGCCAAAATTTGCGATCGCAACTATTTACCGAAATCACCCTGAAGATTCGTCAGTCTTTGGACATCGAAGAAATTCTCCAAATCACTGTCGAAGAGGTACAAAAGATTCTCCAGACTGACCGAGTTTTAATTTATCAGCTAATGCCAGATCAGTCTGCAAATACCGTTATTGAAGCAGTAGTTTCTGGCTTACCAGCAATCAAAGAGCAAAACAACGCCGCCCCCTACTTTGAAGCAGAATATCTCCACCAGTACTATCTACAGCAGTATCGTCAAGGCAAGATTTTCGGACTGGATAACTTGGATCTCCTGGAAGTTGAACAAAGCCATCTGGAATTAATGCAACAGTTTGGGGTCAAAGTCAATTTAGTTGTACCCATTCTTGTTAAAGAAGAACTTCGCGGTTTGCTCATAGTTCATCAGTGTGACGATTCCCACCACTGGTCTAACTTTGAAACCGATCTTTTGCGGCAAATAGCCGACCAAGTAGGTATTGCTTTAACCCAAGCCCAACTATTAGCAGCAGAAACTCATCAGCGACAAGAACTTGAAATTGCCCGTCGCCAAGCTGAATTAGCTTCTCAGACGAAAAGTGCTTTTTTGGCAAATATCAGTCATGAAATTCGCACTCCGATGAACGCTGTGTTGGGGATGACTAGTTTAGTCTTAGATACTCCCTTAGACGAAGAACAGCGAGATTTTATTGAAATAATTCGCAGTAGTGGAGACGCTCTTTTAAGTTTGATCAACGAGATTTTGGATCTTTCCAAACTTGAGGCTGGAGAGATGGCTCTTGAAACTTTAGATTTTAATCTATCCACTTGTGTGGAAGAAGTGGTGGAATTATTGGCTCCCTCAGCCCATAACAAGGGATTAGAAATTGCTGCACTAATCGATCGCAACGTCCCCACTCAACTCAAAGGAGATACTGGTAGGCTGCGGCAAATTTTGATGAACTTAATCAGCAACGCGATCAAGTTTACCAGTGCTGGCGAAGTATTAGTGCAAGCCGAATTGCGTACAGTTTCTCCGACTACAGCCACCATCCATTTTGCCATTACAGATACAGGTCTTGGCATTAGCCCTGAAGACCAACGCAAACTCTTTACGCCATTTACCCAAGTGGATGCTTCAACCACTCGCAAGTATGGTGGTACCGGTTTGGGATTAGCCATCTGTAAACAACTTGTAACTTTGATGGGAGGAGCAATCGGGGTAGAAAGTCAGATGGACAAAGGATCTAAGTTTTGGTTTGAGTTGCTTTTTACCAAACAAGTTGAGCCTGTTGAGCCAAAATGCGACCGCGGAATTTTGCAAAATCGCCGCTTATTAGTGGTGGATAACAACACTACTAATTATAAAATTATCTCCCATCAAGCTACTCATTGGGGAATGGAGGTAGATCGAGTTGATAGTATTGCTGCGGCCGTTAAAGTTATTCAGCAAGCTAGTGAGCAGGGGAAATCATATCATGTTGCCTTGGTTGATATGCAAATAGCCCAAACAAATAGCATGACAATAAAAGAACAAATTCTAACCAATTCTGCAATTGCTAAAATCCCTTTGATTATGCTCGCCTCTACTAATCAACGGGATGAAGTGCAACAGGCGCTCAAAATCGGATTTGCTACTTATTTATTCAAACCCATTAAACCATCACGACTCCTTGATACCATCATAAATATTTTAGAAACTCAGCCGGAATCAGAACAAGAATTTAGAGGCAGGGAGCTAGAGGCTACAGAAGAAATTCAGAGTCCAGAAACTTCAGATATTCTGACTTCTTCCTCTAACCTCTCTACTAAATCCAAGTTAAGAATTCTGTTAGCCGAAGATAATTTGGTGAATCAGAAAGTAGCACTAAACCAACTCCAGAGTTTGGGCTATAAAGCCGATGTCGTTGCCAATGGAAAGGAAGTTTTGCAACTATTAGAAAAAATTCCTTACGATTTGATTTTAATGGATTGCCAAATGCCAATTCTTGACGGTTTGGAAACTACAAAAGAAATTCATCGTTGGCAAGAGGATGCTTTTGCATTGGGTCATCGTCCTGTGGTGATTGCGATGACAGCTAATGTGATGAAAGAAGACGAACAAACCTGTCTAAATGCCGGAATGGATGACTATTTGAGTAAGCCAGTATTTAAAGAAAAATTGGCTGAGACTTTAGAGCATTGGACAGGTGTAATCGTTTCCCAGCAAGAGGCAGGTGTATATGAACAGACAGTTTCTACTGACTTAGCAATTGATTGGGAACACTTGCATCAGATATCGGGTAATGATGAAGAATTTGAATTAAATTTATTGCAAATATCCATTGAAGATATTAAACCCCGTTTAGAGATAATTAAAGCAGCGATCGCAACTGATAACTTTGAGCAAATAGTGCGAGAAACTCATCACGTTAAAGGTGCTAGTGCCAATATTGGAGCTACAGCTATGTATTTAGCAACTGACAAACTAGAGCAACTAGCTAGCGATCGAGACCTTAAAGGTACTACTAATTTAATTTTAGAATTAGAAGAATTTGTCAACTGCATTCAATACTTTTTAATTAAAAACAAAGCCGTGAAGGAGGCAGGAGGCAGAAGACAGGGGGCAGGTGGGCACTAAGCGACTTGCTTACGGCAAATGGACTACAGCGATGATGGTTCCCAATAAATTTGGCAGGATAGATCGCCGCTGTTTAGCTTTTGTGATGAGTGTGGTCTTTACCACTGCTGCCAGTCCCCCCATTTACGCCCAACCTCAAATTCCTCTATTGTCTCAGTTATCAACCGCTGTAACCCCTACCCCATCAGGCATGGGACAACCTAAGCAAGTCTTTGGCGGACAACTTGTAGTGTTTGTCGGGCATAAGGGTAATATCAACAGTGTAAAATTCAGTCCTGATGGAACCCATATCCTTACAGCTAGTGATGATAACACTGCTCGTTTATGGGACAGAGAGGGAAAATTAATTACTGTCTTTCAGCATGACGATCAAGTTAAGAGCGCTGTATTTAGTCCTGATGGCGATCTTGTTCTTACCACTAGCGGACACCGAAGTTCGCTTTACCTATGGGAAAAAGAAGGCCGCTTATTAGCCTCACTTCGGGGGGGACGTATCACAAAATTCAGTCCCGATGACACTCAAACTTTACCCCACTATCCCCCATCGACTCAACCATATCACCATAACGGGACAGTAAAGAAGTTGTACGAGGGATAGGGCAAAACTTTGCGCTTCTGGTGTTCCGTGCTATGCCAGTTGTAAAATGAGTGCTGTAGAAACGCTCTACATAATTGATACAGCGCTCGTAAGTGAACGCCATCACTCTGCAACTGGCTAGAAATGAACGAAACCAAATAAAACCTCAGAAGATGAAAGATGTAGATAGCTAGATTGCTGTATAGTTTGGATTATGCCAGATTATTCTCTAAAGAGTTGCTCATGATCGCTCTACCTGGTATTTTTATCCAAAACAAAATATACGAAAGTTCTAATTCTCTAGTGTATCGAGGCATTAGAGAGGATGGAGTAGGGATCATCGTAAAAATGCTAAAGTTTGATTATCCCTCACCTCAAGAACTGACCCGCTACAGACAGGAATATAAAATTACCCGCTCCCTTAACTTGGAAGGAGTTATCAAGGCATACAGCCAGCAGGACTATCAACGCACTCTGGTGATTATCTTAGAAGATTTTGGAGGAGAGTCCCTAGAGCAATGGATGCATAAGCGTCCAGATATATTCTGCCCGATGCCTTTATCCACTTTTCTTGGTCTTGCGATCGCTGTTTGCGACATTCTGGGCAGAATCCATGCAGCCAATATCATTCATAAAGATATCAACCCTGGAAACATAGTCTTTAATCTGGAAACTGGCGTTGTCAAAATTATTGATTTTGGGATTGCGACCCAATTTAACCGCACGAATCCGACGTTCAAAAGTCCCCATGTGTTAGAAGGCACGCTTGCCTATCTGTCGCCAGAGCAAACCGGGCGGATGAACCGGATGCTCGACTATCGCACCGATTTTTACTCGCTAGGCGTAACCTTCTACGAACTGTTAACTGGACAGCTACCGTTCCCCACTCAAGACATCCTGGAGCTAGTTCATTGTCATATTGCCAAACCGCCGATTCCTGTGCATAAATTGAACGCCACGATTCCCAAACCCATTTCAGGCATAATTTTGAAGTTGATGGCGAAAAATGCGGAGGATCGCTATCAAAGTGCCTGGGGCATCAAAGCGGATCTAGAACGCTGCGCCGGGCAACTGGCAGAAATGGGTCAGATCAACGCCATGTCGTTAGGACTGCAAGATGTTTCAGAACAGTTTTGCATTCCTCAGAAACTGTATGGACGAGAGGCGGAGACTAAAGCATTATTGGCGGCGTTTGACAGAGTGGCTAGAAAAGAGACGTTTGGCGAAATTTGTCAACTAGAGTCAGGCATAGAAAATGCTCAATTCAATGTCGAACTCATGCTCGTTGCTGGTTACGCTGGCGTTGGCAAAACAGCATTGGTGCAAGAACTCTATAAACCCATCACAGCAAAGCACGGCTATTTCATATCGGGTAAATTTGACCAATTCAGGCGCAATATTCCCTACAGCGCCATTGTGGATGCCCTGCAAAAGTTGGTGCAGCAACTTCTGGGGGAACCGGATGAGCAAGTGCAACAGTGGCGATCGCGTCTACTCACTGCTTTGGGAAGCAACGGACAAATTATCGTAGATGTCATTCCCGAAGTTGAGTTCATTATTGGCAAGCAGCCACCTGTGCCCGAAGTTGGAGCAACAGAAGTACAGAATCGCTTCAATCTCACGTTTCAAAGGTTTGTGCGGGCGTTTTGTGCAAAAGAGCATCCCCTGGTCATCTTTTTAGACGATCTACAGTGGATCGATTCTGCGACGTTGAAGTTAATTGAACTCATATTGCTTGACGAGCAAACTCAATCTCTGTTTTTGATCGGAGCCTATCGAGATCATGAAGTATCTCCAACGCATTCATTAATTTTGATGCTGGAGAGCTTGCGAAAGCAGGGGGCAGCGCTTCAAGAAATCACCCTGACTCCTTTAACGCTGGAACCGTTGACTCAACTGATAGCTGAGACATTACATCGCAATCCTGATACCGTTCGTTCCTTAGCCCAAGTCGTGTTGCGTAGAACCGAGGGCAACCCTTTCTTTGTTGGTGAATTTTTGAAGCTGCTGTATGGCGAAAACCTGTTGATCTTTGATGCCCAACAGTTGAGTTGCCAGTGGAACCTAGCTGAGATTGAAGCTCAAGATATCACTGTTAATGTGGTGGAGTTGCTGCTGCGTCAGTTGCAGAAATTGCCGGAAGTAACACAGCAAGTTCTCTCCATCGCTGCTTGTGTTGGGTCTGAGTTTGATTTAGAAACGTTGGCGATCGTTTGCGAAAAATCATGTAAAGCGATTTCCCAAGATTTACTAGCAGCAGTACAAGCTGGATTAATTCAACCCTTGTCTGACTTGGACGAAGACTTGCTAGTTCAAGAGTATAAGTTTTCGCACGATCGCGTCCAGCAAGCTGCTTATGCTTTGATTAATGAGCCGCAAAAACAAGTTGTTCATCTCCAAATCGGTCGCAATTTACTCGAAAAAACTTCACCAGAGCGACTATCCAATCGGCTATTTGAAGTCGTGGATCATCTCAATCAGGGAATTAAGCTTGTCACTGCTCAACTAGAACGAAATGAAATTACCAAATTGAATTTAATGGCAGGTCAGAAAGCAAAAGGTGCAACGGCTTATGAAGCAGCTCTTCAGTATTTCAATATAGGACTGAAACTCCTAGATACAGACAGTTGGGTCAGTGAGTATGACCTTACCTTAGCACTGTACTCAGAAGCAGCAGCGGCAGCATATCTTCACGGCCGCTTTGATGAGATGGAACAATTGGTAGAAGTGGTACTCAATCGCGCCAAAACAGCGATCGACAAAGTGCAGGTTTACGATAGCAAAATTCAAGGATATTTATCACAGGGCAACCTGAAATCAGCACTCAAAATTGGCTTGGAAGTGTTGAAGCTCCTGGGAGTAATCTTACCAGAAAATCCAAGTGAGTTAGCTGTTCGAGGCGGATTGGAGTCAACGGCTGCACTACTCGCCCAACGAGAAATTGAAGACTTGGTTAATTTACCAGAGATGACTGCACCAGAACCGCTAGCAGCAATGTCAATCCTAGCGAATATAGGGGCTGCTGCATTCATAGTATCACCAGCACTGGTGATAGTGATTACTTGCAAAACGGTAAATTTATCAATCAACTACGGTAATGCTATCTGGTCACCACTGTATTATGCTGGCTACGGATTTGTTCTATGTGGAGTTGTTCAAGACATTGAACTCGGCTATAAATTTGGTCAATTGGCTCTTAGCTTGGCAGAACGATTGAATACCAAAAAAGGCAAGGCTAAAGCATTACAGTTATTTAGTGACCATGTTATGCAATGGAAAGTACATCTTAAGGAGACGATACCACTGCTGGTTGAGGCTTATCAGGAAGGAGTGGAAACAGGAGACTTTGAAACCGCTGGTTATGCTGCATATGACGTGTGCTACAACTCGTTTTTCGTCGGTGAGTCACTCACCCAACTGGAACAGAAAACAGCAACATACAGCAAAGCGGTTGATCGAATCAGACGGGAAAGCCCCTCGACTTGGATTGCAATAGTGTGGCAGACCATTCTTAATTTGTTAGATAGGTCTCTTAATCCCAGTCGCTTAGTTGGTCGGGTGTGTAATGAAGAGCAGGCATTACCACACGCCCTTGCAGTTAAAGATGGAACTGCAATTCAAATGCTATATCTGCACAAAGTTATACTGTGTTATCTATTTGAAGAATATCATCAAGCTGTACAGACTGCTATTTTGGCAAGGAAACATTTTGAAGAAGTGACAGCAATAAAGGTTTTACCTGTATTCTGTTTCTATCATTCTCTGGCGCTTTTGAGCCTATCGTTCGATGCTTCAAACTCTGAAAAAGTAGCTTGGCTAAACTGTGTTAACGCCAACCAAGGAAAGATGCGGAAATGGGCAGAACACGCCCCAATGAATTATCTACATAAATTTTATCTAGTCGAGGCAGAGAAAGCGCGAGTCTTAGGTCAATTTCTTGAGGCTGAAGAGTTGTATGAACGAGCGATCGCAGGTGCTGCTGAAAATGAGTACATCCAGGAAGAAGCATTAGCTTATGAATTAGCGGCAAAACATTATCTGGCGCGAGGTCGGTCAAAAATTGCTCAGACCTACATGAAAGAGGCGCACTATTGCTACGATCGCTGGGGCGCGATCGCTAAAGTTAAAGACTTAGAAAAACGCTATCCACAGTTCTTTTCTCAGTCGTCTAGAGCCGCTTCCACATCAATTCCTATTACTGCTGAAACTATCCCTAATCCCTTCCATACCGCTTTCGATTTAGCAGCAGTGATGAAAGCTTCACAGGCGATTTCTCGTGAAATTGAACTGAAGCAATTGCTGCGATCACTGATGCAAACTTTAATTGAGAATGCTGGCGCACAAACCGGATATCTGATTTTAGAAAACTCAGGAGAATGGTCGATTGAAGCGGCTTGTGAACTCAATACCGATGAAAATGCTTGTGCGACTCAGGTGTTACAGTCTATTCCAATTGCCGATCAATTGCCAGAATCAATCATTCAATATGTAATTCGGACTCTAAAGCCTGTCACCTTAAATGATGCGACTCGTGAAGGTGCTTTTATTAATGAGCCATACATTCAACAGAACCAGCCTCAATCTATTTTCTGTTTGCCTCTGCTGAATCAAGCCAAGCTGGTCGGTGTATTGTATTTAGAAAATCGGTTAGCAGCTGGAGTATTTACACCAGAGCGATCACAGGTCTTGCAGCTATTATCGACTCAAGCAGCGATCGCCATCGAAAATGCCAACCTTTACTCAGAACTGCGGGCTAAGGAAAGCAAGATCACCCAGTTCCTCGAAGCGATTCCGGTGGGAATTGCGATCGTGGATGCGGCGGGTCGCCCTTACTATACCAACCAATGCGGCAATCAACTCACGGGCAAAGAAACTGATACTTCCATAGCACCGGAGCAGATATCAGAGGCTTATCAGCTTTATGTAGCGGGAACGGATCAAATCTATCCAGCGGAGAGCTTGCCTATTGTGCGGGCATTAAGGGGCGAACGCATTAGGACTGAAGATATAGAAATTCGTCGAGATCATGTCTCAATTCTAATTGAGGCACGGGGAACACCAGTTTTTGATCAACAGGGCAATATCACTTATGCGATCGCTACCTTTCAGGACATTACAGAGCGCAAACAAGCCGAGAAACTCCTAGCCGACTACAACTGCACTTTAGAGCAACAGGTCGCAGAACGAACTGCTGCGTTACGACAAAGTGAAGCCAATTACCGCAACCTGCTACAAACCGCGAATTCCGTCATCATTTGCTATGACACGCAAGGACGAATTCGATACATCAACGATTATGGGGTGAAACTCCTGGGCTATGAAGAACATCAGATTGTAGGGCGAACCTTATTTGAAACCATCATTCCAGACATCGAAACCTCTGGGCGGGATGTCAAACCCTTTGTCCGTGATTTACTTCGTAATCCTCAATCGTACCCGCAAGGCGAAGGTGAAAATCTGTGTCGAGACGGACGGCGAGTTTGGATGGCCTGGTCGAATCAAGCCATCTTCAATGAACAGGGAGAGGTCGTTGAAATCTTGTCGGTTGGCAATGACATCACCCAGCGTAAACAAGCAGAAGAGGCTTTACAACGCAGTGAAGCCAAGTTCCGAACTATCTTTGAAAACTCGCAGGTTGGCATCTACCGAACCCGCCTCTCGGATAGATTACTTCTCGATGCCAATCAACGCTTTGCCAATCTGTATGGCTTTGACTCACCAGAGGAGATCATTGGGATTGAACACACCGCAGGCTACTATGTCAATCCCAGCGATCGCCAACAATTCCTTGAGTTGCTGAAGCGGGATGGGGAAGTGCGAAACTTTGAAGCCCAGATGCGGAAACGAGATGGGACATTGTTTTGGGTACTTTTCTCTTCTTATCTGAATGCAGCCAATGGATACATCGAAGGGGTGGTTGTAGATATTAGTGATCGCAAACAAGCAGAAGCCGCTCTACAAATAAGTGAAGAACGACTACGCTTGGCATTAACCGCGTCAAATCAGGGACTCTACGATCTCGATTTAAAAACTGAAGAAAGAATTGTTAACCCAGAATACGCTTTAATGCTGGGCTACAATCCAGCAACATTCCACGAAACCATTTCTGAATGGATTGCTCGTTTGCATCCTGATGACAGAGAATCAGTTGTCGCAACTTACCGTGCTTACATTGCTGGAGAAATCCCCAGCTATCAAGCAGAGTATCGCCAGCGTACCCAGGATGGTCAGTGGAAATGGACTCTTTCTGTTGGCAAAATTGTTGCCTGGGACGAATCAGGTCAACCCATGCGGATGTTGGGAATCCATGTTGACATTAACGATCGCAAGCAAGCAGAAGAAGCCCTACAAGCCTCAGAGTCAAAGCTACGGACTCTAATTGAGGCAATTCCCGATCCATTGTTTGTACTGTCTGCTGAAGGGCGATTCCTTGAAATAGTGGTACTGGAACCAAATCTGCTATGGCAACCCTTTGAGGAGATGATTGGTAAAACCATGCATCAACTCGGAGAGGAACAAGCTGATGAATTTCTAAGTTATATTCAGCAGGTGCTGAGAACCCAACAAATCCTCACAGTCGAGTATGGTGCGTTTTTAAATGGACGAGAAGCCTGGTTTTCGGCTCGCATTGCCCCAATCAATCACGATCAGGTGATTTGGCTGGTACGAGACATCACCGCTTGCAAACGGGCTGAAGCAGCCTCAATTTTAGAGGAGCGCAACCGCATGGCACGCGAAATTCACGACACACTCGCTCAGTCGTTTACAGGCATTCTGGCTCAGGTAGGTGCTGCAAACCAGGTGCTAACGGATGATGTAGAAGCAACTCAGGCACATCTAGACCTGATCAAAGAATTGGCGCGAACTGGACTGACTGAAGCACGGCGATCGGTAGTAGCGCTCCGTCCTCAGCTTTTGGAGGAAGGCAGTTTACAGAGCGCTCTACATCGTCTCGTCGCTCAAATCAGGGCTGCTGCAACTGACACCACCTTATATTATGAGATTGAGGGTGCAGTGTATTCTCTACCCACTGAAGTCGAGAATAACCTACTACGGATTGGGCAGGAAGCATTAACCAATGCGATCAGACACGCCAATGCTGACGAAATCCGAGTGGAGCTAGTCTATGATCGCGATCGATTCTGCTTGCGCGTGAAAGACAATGGACAGGGCTTTGGAGTTGGCAGTATTCCAGCCTCTGAGGGATTTGGCTTACTCGGCATGAGCGAGCGAGCAGAGCGCATCGGCGCACAACTCACGATTAGGAGTCAACCTGGACAGGGAAAAGAAATTATTGTTGTGGTTGGGGTGTAGGGTGAAATGACTACTCCACATCTCACACCCCACACCCCACACCCCACACTCCCAATCCGAGTTCTGATCGCAGACGATCATGCCATTTTTCGGCAAGGTTTAGCCACGATTATTAACCGTGACCCAGAGATGCAGGTGATTGCCCAAGCTGAAAATGGTGAACAGGCGATCGCCTTATTTCGGGAACACCAACCAGATGTAACGCTAATGGATCTGCGAATGCCTGAAGTGGAAGGAGTTGCCGCCATTGGTGCAATTTGTGCGATCGTTAAATCTGCTCGGATTATTGTACTGACCACGTATGATAGTGACGAAGATATTTATCGGGGATTGCAGGCAGGAGCCAAAGGATATCTGTTGAAAGAAACTGAACCTGACGAGCTTCTGAATGCGATTCGCACCGTTCATCGGGGTCAGAAGTATATTCCGCCCGATGTGGGAGCAAAGTTAGTACAGCGCCTGAGTAATCCAGAACTGAGTGAAAGAGAACTAGAAGTACTCCGCTCACTGGCGCAGGGGATGAGTAATGCCGATATTGCGACTGCTTTAAGTATCGGTGAAGGCACGGTTAAATCTCATGTCAACCGGATTTTGAATAAGTTAGATGTCAGCGATCGCACCCAAGCTGTGATTGTTGCCGTTAAGCGCGGCATTGTAAGTTTGTAGGATGTACTTTCGATCAAATTCGGATTCTAACTTAAGTTAGAGCCTACCTTCTATCTTAAGAAGGAGCGGCTGCTCCATCAAATTACAGCCTAAAAATGTTAACTCACTGTAGACGACAACTAAAAGCCAATTGCTTATATTGAATTCATGTGGATTGAGCAAGTGAATCACAAGGTTCCATGCTTGATACAGATGTAGAAAGATGATCGACGACCATAGTTCCAGTTCTTTAGTTGTGCCAGCTTCAACCCAAGATCACAGTCAAGGTGTGCTAAGTGCCGCCGTGGTATTAGTGATGTATGGGGATTATCAATGTCCTAGAAGTGCAGCCGTTTACAAGCTGATTAAAATCATTCGGCAAGAGCTTACGGTTTCTTTTGGAGAGGATTATTTATGTTTTATCTTCCGCCATTTTCCACAGATCCAGATTCATCCCCAGGCACAACGGGCAGCCCAAGCAGCCGTTGCCGCCGCCGCCCAAGGAAAGTTTTGGTTAATGAGCGATACTTTATTTGACCATCAACAAAGGTTGGAGAACGGTTATCTTGTTGAGTACGCCAATGATTTAGGGCTTGACATTCCTCAATTTCTCAAAGAGTTGTCTAAACAAGTGTATGTCGATCGCATCAATGAAGATATCGAAGGCGGAATACAGAGTGGAGTGACGACTACCCCAGCCCTGTTTATCAATGGAATTCGGTATACCGAGCGCTGGAACACGACGGAGTTGATGGCTGCCATGATTGCTGCAAGTCATTAAGTTCCCCGATCTTTGCTCTCAATTCATATCTGACTTGTCTGTAAGTGCTATAAACTATCAAATTTTGATAGCTAGATTTTGCCTGTTTCGCTGAACAAAACTGCCGCTTTTTGAACCATGCCATAAAATTACCATGCCAACAACTGAATTCTTTCGTATTGATTTAGTCAATTACAAAACAGTATTTCATTGAGGATAATTCTATGCCGCATTTATTAGTACAAGGCAAGAATAATTCTGGGCATGAAGGTACACCTCAGACTGCTTCTCCTCGAGACTCCTCAGTTAATCATGCCCTGATTGCGATCGCGCAAGAAGTCACTGAGTTGCTAAGACAAGTTTACCCGATACAAACTGACGAAATTGCAACAGGAGAAACAGAATGATACTGCAAGATAAAGTGGCGTTAGTCACTGGTGAAACTTCAGGAATTCGTCGTACAACCGCGTTCGCGTAGCGTTCCGTTGGCGCAGCCTCTCGTAGAGAAGGAAAGCTTAACGTTCGCGTAGCGTCTCGCAGAGAAGTTATCGCCTTCGGTGCTGCTGGAGCAAAGGTAGTATTCTCAGGCAGACGCGATGCAGAAGGTGAAAAAACTGCCAAACTGATTCGTGAAACAGGCGCTGAATGCTTATACGTCCATTGAAACAAGTTCACTAACATCACAAGAATCTGACAAATCATTTTAAGAATCTGAAAGCAGTCAAGCATTGGAACTCAAGACACTTTAGATAGATAGAACCAGGAATATTTAATCATGCTCAAAGAGCAAACTGTAGACGGAAAAGCAAATTTACAAGCAACTACTAATTTGACACCAGCCCAGGAGTCTTTGCAAGCACTTTGGGAAGAGCATTTACAGTACGAGTTTGGCACTCACAGTACTGAAGATGCCCTCGCTACGATGGTTGAAGATGCTTACGTTAACCACATCCCGGTAATGACTGGGGGAGTCGGGAAACCAGCACTGCGCGAGTTTTATTCCAAATACCTCATTCCACAGATGCCGCCGGACACGGAGTTGACCCTAATCTCGCGCACGATCGGGACAGATCAACTCGTGGATGAAATGATGGCTAAGTTCACTCATACTGTTTGGATGGAATGGATATTACCCGGCGTTGCTCCCACCGGAAAACGGGTGGAAGTGCCAGTAGTAGCGATCGTCCAGTTCCGTGACGGCAAACTAGCCCACGAACACATTTACTGGGATCAGGCAAGTGTATTGGTTCAAGTCGGCTTGCTCGATCCGGGTACACTTCCCGTCGTGGGCGTTGACAGTGCGCGTAAGGCGATCGATCCCAACTTACCTTCAAACACACTAATCGAGCGCGACTAAGTGTAGGAGCCAGCAAACATCAATACCCAAACCCGCCATTTTGCAACCAGGATCGTTCAGTGTCAGCCCGTAGAAGCCATCGAGAAATATGTTGGCGACGTGTATCATCCAGCACAACCCAGCGGTGTCCGACGGGAAGCAGGCTTTCATCGAATATTTCGAGAGGATAGCGAAAGAATATCCGGGCAAGTGCGTCCAGTTTAAGCGCGTCTTCGCTGAAGGCGATTATGTAGTCTTGCATTGCTACCAACAATGGCCGGACGACAACGACTGGGCAGGCATCGACATCTTCCGCCTGGATGATAAAGGCAAGATAGTCGAGCATTGGGACGTGTTACAGACTATCCCGGAAGCGTCGGCTAACGATAACACGATGTTCTAAACAGTTGAGTGCTGGTCGTGTGAAGGCCGGGTTGTACAACGGCACTGTTTACTCTACAACAAGGATAATTACCACAGATGGAATCTATGAAAGCAGCCGTATTAACTGCGTTTGGTGATGCTGAGAAGTTCGAGATTCAAACTGTTCCCACACCAACACTAAAGGCGAATCAGGTGTTAGTCAGAGTTTGTGCAACCTCGATTAACCCGGTCGATTACCAAACTCGTCGTGGTGATTACAAGGAGCTGGTTCAATTACCCGCCATCCTTGGAGTCGATGTTTCAGGGGTGATTGAGGCAATTGGCGAAGCTGTGACTGATTTCAAGGTGGGAGACAACGTGTATTACTCGCCGCAAATTTTTGGAGAATTCGGTAGTTACGCTCAGTATCATGTGGCTGATGCAGCGATTGTTGCATTGAAGCCTGCAAATCTATCGCACATTGAAGCAGCTTCTTTTCCGCTTGCAGGCGGAACGGCTTGGGATTGTCTAGTGACTAGGAGCAATCTACAAGTTGGTGAAACAGTTCTCATCCATGCGGGTGCGGGTGGAGTGGGTTCGATCGCAGTTCAACTCGCCAAAGCGATCGGGGCATACGTTTTTGCGACGTGTAGTTCTAGAAACCGAGATTTCGTGACAGAACTAGGCGCAGATCGGGTGATTGATTACAAAAATGAAGATTACGTAGAAGTCATTCGTCAAGAAACAAATGGACTGGGTGTGGATTTAGTTCTAGATACGATCGGCAAAGAAACAATTCAGCGTAGTCTAGAAATCATTCGTCCCTTTGGTAGGCTTACAAGCATTGTAGACATTGCAATACCGCAATCGCTTCTTGAAGCATGGGGTAAGAATCTGACGATTCATTTTGTTTTTTCACCCCAGTACCGAGCAAAATTAGAGGCTTTGACAAAACTCATCGAGCGTCATCAGCTTCGCCCAGTGATTGATTCAGTATTTTCTTGGGATCAGGTCGTTCTGGCACATCAGCGTCTAGAGCAGGGAGGAACACGGGGCAAAATTGTGCTGAAGTTTACAGAAAATTAGACCAGCTTTACGGCGTTGGTAATTGCTAAACGGATCGGAGTTTGATTGTGTGCTGAAGGTCAATATTGATTGGGACAGGAGAAACAGGATGATACTGCAAGATAAAGTGGCGTTAGTTACCGGAGGGACATCGGGCATTGGTAGAGCTACCGCGATCGCTTATGCCCAACAACAAGCAAAGGTGGTGGTAGTGGGTCGTCGAATGGATGAAGGTGAAGAAACTGTTCGATTGGTTCAGGAAACTGGCAAAGAGGCGATTTTTGTGCAAGCAGATGTCACAAAAGAAGCCGATGTTGAAGCAATGGTTGATAAAGCGGTGAGTGTTTTTGGTCGGTTAGATATTGCCTTTAATAATGCAGGAACTATCGGCGAAAACCCCTCATTGATTGAGCAAACAGAAGCGGAATATGATCGCACTATGAACGTCAATGTCAGTTTTCAAGGTTATCTGCGTCCGGTGAGCTTGGTCGTTAGGCAGCGAGGGTGAAGAATGAAAAGAGAGTTAGCGATAAATTTTTTGTTCTCGTTTGTGGGCGGCGCAATGGTCTGGGCCTTGTCACCATTTTTATCCGGGCAGGTCGAACCGTGGGATGCGAAAGGTTTTTATTATTCCGCAGCACTCCTTATTGTTGGCCTTGCTCGGCCTAAACATATTTGGTCGCACTATGCCGGTATTGTTCTTGGTCAACTGACGTGTATGCTTTGTTTTCTGCCCGGCAGTCCGTTAATTCCTGTTGGAGTCGCTTTTTTAGCGGCTTACTCCACAATCGCTTTAGCAGGAGCAGCAAGTGGGGCCTGGTTTCGTCGCGTCAGCCGGGGTGCGCGGTGATTTTGCTGCCTAACAAGGCGCTGCAGCGAACCCGGCTCTCGCGCTCCGGTTGCAATCCACGCTGTCACCGCGGGCCGGGTCACTGAGCTTGGGTCGTTATAGACCGTATGAATCTCGATGCTGGTGTGCGTACCGCGCTGGCTACCGAAGCAGAATTAAAGCCATCTTAGAGGCGGCAAACGCGGCGATCGCCCAAGGCAACAATGAAGGATTCTTGTCGTTCTGAACCGATGATACGCAATGGATGCTTGCCCCATCTTTGAAGTCTGCTTAACGCAGCATTGTTAAGACGGTGCTCGATCGCTGCATCACAATTGTGATGCAACAGACAAAAACACATCATCAATTTACAACGGAGAAACCTCTCATGCCTTACATTACCGTTGGTCAAGAAAACTCTGCAACCATCGATCTCTACTACGAAGATCTTGGGACAGGACAACCGATTGTTCTGATTCATGGATTTCCATTGAACGGACATTCCTGGGAGAAGCAGGTTTTAGTTTTACTGAATGCAGGATATCGAGTAATTACCTACGATCGCCGAGGATTTGGCAACTCCAGTCAGCCCTCATCTGGCTATGACTACGATACCTTCGCCGCCGATTTGAATACACTGATAACCAAACTTGACTTGCATGATGCTGTGCTGGTCGGCTTCTCAATGGGAACGGGCGAAATCACACGTTATCTTGGCAAATATGGCTCAGAGCGGGTGCAGAAAGCCGTGCTGATAGCTCCAGTGCCACCTTTCTTACTGAAAACCGATGATAATCCCGAAGGTGTTGATCAAAGCGTTTTCGATGGTATTATGAAAGCGATTGTTGACGATCGTCCAGCTTTTGGCGGTCTGTATGTCCTAGAATATGATGCGGATGGAATCTTGAATGGAAGTGACGCAGGTGCCCTGATTTATGTGTCTCCAGATGGTAAAACTCGCACCATGATCGCGGATGATGAGCTAATTCATCCGACAGGTCTAGAAATCGGTTCTGATTGGCTTTCGCATCATCAACCTGGGACTAACACAGCTTCCATTGCTGGCAGGTATTGGGTTCATTCTCGTTGGCTTAGGTGGAATTTTTTCTGCACCAACCCTCTATCTCAAAGAAAACCGCTTCTTGCGAATTATTGGAGCAATTTTGTTAGTTGTGGCAGCCCTCATCTTTGGTTTTATTGGATTGACTGCCTACTGGGTACATCTTGCTGACTTCTCGACATGGAAGCCCCTGTCAAGGTAGTCGCTGTCAAACGACCATCATTAAATCACGTAACTAAAAAAGAGTTAAATCATGCAGAACATCACGCTTGACACCATCACTCAAGCCGTCATTAATCATGGCGATCGCGGCAAATCTCACCCACGACTGTATGAAATTTACACGAGCTTGATTCGACATTTGCATGAGTTTGTGCGTGAAGTGAATCTAACCCAATCAGAATTGCAGCAGGGACGTAATTTTCTCAACCAGGCAAGTCATCACACTCAAGAGATTCCCATTGGAGAAATCCATCTGTTAACGGATATACTCGGGATCTCAGAGTTGGTAGAATTGCTGCACGATACCCATCGCGGTACAGAAAGCAATTTAGAAGGACCATTGTATGTACCGAATGCACCAGAACGGCAGTTGAACGATCACTTAGGCATTGATCCAGAAGGAGACGCGCTTTTCCTGTCAGGCAGAGTTTTAGATTTGAACGGACAACCGATCGCCAATGCTCTGATTGATGTTTGGCAATCCAATTCCCAAGGATTATATGACAACCAAGATCCATCTCAGCCGTTGGGGAACTTTCGGGGACGTTTCAAAACGAACAAGAGTGGAACGTATAGGTTTGAAACCGTGGTGCCACTAGCTTACAAAGTGCCAACTAGCGGTCCAGCTGGCGAGTTGCTGCGACTCTTGGGACGGCATCCTTTGCGGGCGGCTCACATCCATTTCAAAGTCAGTGCCCCAGAGTACACTCCGCTGACAACACAAATTTTTATTGCTGGCGATCCTCACCTGGATTCAGATACAACCTTTTCAGTGCGATCAACGATCGTTGAATTACAAAAGCACGAAGCACTAGACGAACTCAAGGCACAGAATCAAAGTAAACAGTTTTACACAACGGAATTTGATTTTATGTTGAAACCCGTTACTCTCTCTAGCAGAGAATTATAAAGCAACGGCTGCACATTATGTCTACACCATCAATCCAGAACAATCCGCTAATTGGCTTTTGGAAGTTAATTTCTGCAACCGCCATTTACGCTGATGGAACGGTGACTCCAGACGTGTATGGAACTCATCCGGTTGGCTACATCACTTACACATCAGATGGTCACATGATGGTGATGTTTTCTAGGAGCGATCGCTCACCGCTGAGTCAGGAGGTCAGATCACCGCTGACTCCCCAGATGCAATCTTTACCCGTGGAAGAGCTTGCTCAAGCATTTACAACATTCAATGCTTATGCTGGAACTTATACGTTGAGTGGCAACACAGTGACTCACCAGATCGAAATTGCATCAATTCCTAATCGGGTTGGTACAGCGTTAGTTCGCACCTTTACTCTTAATGAGAGCCGACTAACGCTCGTGACGCCGCCAGTCTTGAGTGATGGTGTTGAAGCGGTTTTTGAGCTGCTGTGGGAACGCACTATAGCAAGGGGAGTTCGTTGTCGATAACGAAGTAGAGGCAAGTACGATCACTTTTCACTCACTGAAAACGTCGCTATCCTCGGTTATCTCGACGGACGAAACTGGCTCACTGGCGAACGATCAATTGCCGCTCCCTACCTGTTCGTCATTCTGCGCTGGGCGATCAACACTCAGGCTGGTTGTCATTCCCGGCGGGCCGCACGCCATCAACTGGACTCACGCCGATCAGGTCAATCCCCTATTACTGGACTTTCTTCAGCAGGAATAATCAGCGATCTACTGCATTTCTGGCTTGCGAAAAAACTCTGTGATTCACCCCGTTGAGTCAGGCTCAAATGATACACATATTTGTCTAGTTCTGAAGAGGCAATTCTATGACTGTCCCCACTCAAACGTCTCGAACCGTTGCCGGAGTAATCAACAGCGTTGAAACACTCGAAGGGGCCGGATTTCTTGTACGTCGGCCCTTTCCCAAAAGTAGCTTCTCTGAATTTGACCCGTTTCTCCTCCTCGACGAGTTGGGTCCGATTAATCTAAAGCCGGGTCAGGCAAAAGGTGCACCCGATCATCCGCACCGGGGCTTTGAAATCGTCAGCTATGTCTTGGATGGACGGTTAGAACACAAAGATTCTGCGGGACACGCCGGGCTACTAAATCCGGGTGATGTCCAGTGGATGACAGCAGGTGCCGGGGTCGTGCATTCCGAGATGCCGGAGTCAATGTTTACCCAAACTGGTGGACGGCTCCACGGCATTCAACTATGGGTCAATCTGCCACAACGAGACAAAATGATGCCGCCCCGCTATCAGGAAATTCCAGCGGCTCACATTCCAGTAGCTCAAACCGAAGATGGGTCTGTGACGGTGCGGGTGATTGCGGGAGAAGCGTTAGGAGCAAAAGCCGTAATTCAGACGCGCACGCCGATAATTTACCTCCACTTCACACTGCAACCAGGGGCAACGATGATCCAGCCTGTACCAGAAGAGTACAACGCCTTTGTCTATGTACTGGAGGGGTCTGGATTGTTTGGGACAGAGCCAGCGCCTGGTGATGATGGGCAGATGGTACTCTTTTCTCAAGATGGAGAAGATGTAGTGATCTCCAACCCTGCTGATGCTCAGCGTCCTTTAGATCTTCTGCTGATTGCAGGTGTACCCCTTAACGAACCAGTCGTACGCTACGGTCCATTTGTCATGAACACTGAAGCTGAAATCACCCAGGCGATCAACGACTACCAAGAAGGAAGGATGGGACAGATTTATGCTTAACAAATTTCAAGATTGGACTAGTCAACATCAACGCTTGAGTGAGATACGAATCAAACTACTGCATCTGCACAAGCTTTTACTAGAGACTGAGCGTCTTACCTATGAGCAAGTTCGAGGGCAAGTTTCTAGAGGTGAATTGCTACAACTGGTGATTAGTCATAAGCAGTTTGCCTGGTTGCATCGACTCTCAGAATTGATTATCCAAATCGATGAGTTGCGTCATGCCGATGAACCTGTTACATCAGAGGCAATTGAAGCGATTGACAGTGACATTCGGACACTGCTCAGCCCCGACGAATCGGGCGATGAGTTTGGCATGAAGTATAACACGGCGCTTCAACGCCACCCCGATGTCGTGTTAGCTCATGCAGATGTGATGATGTTGCTGACCTCTGACAGTATTTAACCCGCTTAACCACAGTCTGGAATTGCTTCAGGAACAGCTTTTGAGGATCTGCCGGAAGATTGGTTATGTCCAGTCTGTGGCGCGAAGAATGTGAAAAAACTGTGTGATTCACCCCGTTGAGTCAGACTCACACGCTAGTAG
>JADEXV010000126.1 GCA_015206945.1 Nostocales cyanobacterium LEGE 12452
GGGCAAGGGAAAAGCTCTTAACTCCTCATTTTTAACTCCTAACTCCTAAATTGGTCAAAATTGTTGTTACTGGTATTGGTCTAGTTTCCGCCTTGGGTGGAAGCTTAGAGGATAGCTGGCAAAATTTAATTGTAGGTAAATCTGGAATTAGTTTACATCAACCATTTCCAGAACTTACACCACTTCCTCTAGGTTTGATTGGTGAACAACCATCTGAGTTGACAATGTTAACTCGGATGGTTGTTGCTTCTGCTTTACAAGATTCTGGATTAGTTGCACCTTTAACTGATTGTGCTGTAGTCATTGGATCGAGTCGCTCTTATCAAGCGTCTTGGGAAATGCTGGCGCGAGAAATGTACAACGCGAATCATTTCCCCGTTTCCTCTTTTGGAAATTGGCTAGATACATTACCTCATATCAATGCGATCGCAGCTGCAAGACAAATCGGTGCATCAGGTATAGTTTTAGCACCAATGACAGCTTGTGCTACTGGAATTTGGTCTATTGCCCAAGCAGCTATGCTTATCCAAACTGAGCAATGTCAACAAGCGATCGCAGGTGCAGTGGAAGCACCAATTACACCCCTAACTTTAGCTGGATTTCAGCAGATGGGTGCTTTGGCAAAAACTGGTGCTTATCCCTTTGATTTGCATCGAGAAGGCTTAGTTTTGGGTGAAGGCGCAGCTGTGTTTGTCTTAGAATCAGCAGAGTTGGCAAAGCAGCGTCAAGCAAAAGTGTATGGTGAAATTCTCGGTTTTGGCTTAACTAACGACGCATATCATAGTAATTCACCAGAACCCGAAGGAAAAAGTGCGATCGCAGCTATCAAACAATGTCTAGAACGTAGTTGTCTTTTACCAAGTGATATCGATTACATTCATGCTCATGGCACAGCTACCCAGCTAAATGACCAAATGGAAAGCATCGTAATCCAGCGTTTGTTTCCCCAAGGCGTGGCAGTTAGTTCGACTAAGGGAAGCACAGGTCATACATTAGGGGCATCTGGAGCTTTAGGTGTAGCTTTTTCTCTCATGGCGCTAAAGCATCAAATATTACCGCCTTGTGTAGGATTGCAGCAGCCAGAGTTTGATTTGGATTTAGTTACGGCAGCGCGCCTAAGTAAAATTAGGCAGGTATTATGTTTGAGTTTTGGCTTTGGTGGGCAGAATGCTGCGATCGCACTAGCAAGGTAAAAATTTTGAATTTAACTATCTGACCCATAACATATAAATTTTCATTTAGGGGCGCACAGCTGCCCCTACAAACTATGATTTTTGAATAATTTTTACATATCAGAATCTAAAATATAAAACTGTAACAAAAACTACAAATTTCTTCCTTTTTCAAAAAAAAAGGATAAGCTTAAGTACAGATGAGATCCGGTTCGCAAAGATACCGTGATTAGGAGAAAACTTATGATTTCAAAATCCTCGTTGCTGTCAGAACCTGCTTCTCCAGCGCATATATGCCCCTTTGACCAAGCCTGTAGTTACTTAGAAGCGGCAGCTAAAGAATTAAATTTAAATCAGGGTTTGCTAGAAATTCTCAGCCACCCGCGTAAGGTTGTCACGGTTTCCATTCCCGTAAAGCTAGATGATGGGGAAATACAAGTTCTCGCTGGACACCGGGTGCAGCACTCTGATGTCTTAGGGCCATACAAGGGTGGAATTCGTTTCCATCCGGCTGTGACATTGCGCGAAGTATCCGCTCTAGCAATGTTGATGACCTGGAAATGCGCCTTGTTAGGTATTCCTTACGGTGGTGGAAAGGGTGGCATTGCTATAGATCCCAAACGCTACAGCGTTGGAGAATTAGAGCGAATCAGCCGCCGTTATATCAGCGAGTTGATTAAAGATATTGGCCCTTCCGTAGATATTCCTGCGCCAGATATGGGTACTTCTGCCCGTGAAATGGCTTGGATGATGGACACCTACTCTGTAAATGTTGGTCATGCTGTACCAGGAGTTGTAACTGGAAAACCCCTTTCTATTGGTGGTTCTCTGGGACGAGAAATGGCAACCGGACGTGGCACGATGATTATTGTCCGTGAGGCGCTAGCAGATCAAGGTAAATCTTTGGTTGGAGTGCGAGTAGCCATTCAAGGTTTCGGTAACGTCGGCTGTGCCGCAGCGGAATTACTATATGAAGCAGGCGCGAAAATTATCGCCGTTTCAACAGGTGCTGGGGGAATATTCTCTGAAGTTGGTCTTGATATTCCCAAGTTAAAAGTCTACGCTGCTGAAAATCGCAAGAGTATTGTGGGTTTCCCGCAATCTGTACCAATTAGCAATGCAGATTTATTAACCTTACCCTGTGATGTCTTGATACCAGCGGCTTTGGAGAACCAAATCACTAAAGAAAATGTGAATCAGGTGCAGGCGCAAATTGTCGCAGAAGCAGCTAACGGCCCGGTTACTCTTGAGGCTAACTTAGCCTTAGAGGCGCGGGGTGTAACAGTTTTACCAGATATTTTGGCGAATGCTGGCGGTGTAGTAGTCAGTTATTTAGAGTGGGTGCAAGGTCTTTCTTACGTATTTTGGGATGAGGAGCGCGTCAACCGTGAAATGGAGCATTTGATGGTACAAGCGTACCGCAAGGTGATTCATCAGTCGGAGGTACGGCAAATTTCTTTAAGGTTAGCAGCTTACACATTGGGTGTAGGTAGAGTTGCACAGGCGCTGACCGATAGAGGTCTTTATCCTTAATTTGTTTTGTTGTTCATGAGGCAGAATAGATCGTTGTCGGCAGTAATTTTACTTGAAACGCCAGCGATCTATTTGCCTTTTTTATTGAGCGATCGCGACAACATAATTAGTACTAAATGTCTTCGATATCACAATAACAAGCTTAGTACATATAGTAAGAAAACTCAAAAAAACGCGTTATTAATTCTTCAAGCAACTTTTTAACTACTCACACGTTTTTTTGCAACACAACCTTATTCACCAACGTCATTTATTAGAAATAGAACTTATATCAATTAGCTATGAAGTTGCTCCAGAGTTTGGGGTTTAAGTCGCAAGCCTGACCAAGCTTGATTTTGTGCAGCTTCACAAAGACTTGGTATTAGCAATCATTGGTTTTAGACTGAAAATTTTAATTATGAAAATCTTTTTTAACTGGCAAAAGCCCTTAACAATAACTGCAACGCTTTCCTTGATACTGACAGCATATCCTGCTGGCTCTACTATTCCTACATCACTCCAACATTCAAGTAAAGACCAACTTGTACAGACCCCAGATAACTGTCGCCGAGTTGAGACTGATGGTGATAATCTCAATATCCGATCTAGTCCAGATGGTGCAATTATTGGAACATTGCGTAATTACTCACTTGTAATTATTGAAAAGACCAATTCTTCAAGTAGCTGGGTGCCAATATCATCGCCGCAGTCTGGCTATGTATCTGGCGCTTATCTCAAGCAATGTGGACAGCCAGTACCTCCCTCACAAACAACTTCTCAAACAGATAACTGTCGCAAAATTTTTGTGGGAGGAGTTCTACGTGTAAGGCAAGAACCCTCAATTAATAGTCCTATTCTTGGAGTTCTACAAAGTGGTCAGCAAGTAACAATTAAAAATCGTGGAAAAGATGGTTGGGTACCAATTTCATCCCCTGCAAATGGATATATTCCTTCAATAGTCCTCAGCAGTTGTAGATAGATTATGAATTAACGCCGTGTGCAACTTTTACTCAAAGCTAACCCCTCACCACTAATCGCCATCTACTAGAGAATCTATGGTGTATATACAAGTCGAAAAAAGCTAGGTTTGCTCGTTGTTCTTTTGTTCCTATGCTCTGCATGAGAATGACTAATTAGGGACTGCTGTTTTCAGTCCGATATTGAGTCAGCAGCACACTTGAAGCATTCCCATGCAGAGCATTTAAACATCTTCTTCAACCAACTTTACGACTGACCAGAAGGTGCAGCAGCATTAATCAAGTCTGGCTTCTCGTTACTAGGAGGACGCTCAATAGTTTGATCAGATGTGGGACGTTGATGGCGCTCGCTAGTTTGAATCTGCACAGGTTTACCCGTTTCAATTGACTGGTAAAGCGCTTGAATGATCGAAACATCAATCAACCCTTCCGTCCCAGATGGCTCTGGGTCTTTATCTTGCAGAATACAATCAGAGAAATAGGTAAATTCAGCCGCTAGTTGATCGTGATCCTCAAAGGTACGCTCTTGAGTTTCACCATTAATTGTCAGGTAATGCTTGATTTCTCCCTGCCAAGGATATGCAGGGTTTACTCGTAAATCACCTTGAGTACCTACAATCTGATAGGTTGAGACACTTGCTCCTCCAAAGCTACAGGTAAATGTTGCCAATCGCTCATTCGGGAAACGCAAGATGACACTAGCCATTTCTTCCACTTCGCTGAAGCGTTGTTCTCCGTTATTGGCAGCTACAGCAAATACTTCAATTGGTTCATCTTGAAATAGGTAACGTGCAGCATTAATGCAGTAGATGCCAATATCGTAGAGCGTGCCACCACCGGTAACATCTCGTAAACGAATATTGCCTTCTTCTACTTGCTGAGTAAAAACCGAGTTGAAAACCCGTGGTTCACCAATTTGCTTTGAACGCAAAATTTCAACTGCTTGTAAATTGGCTTCTTCTAAATGTAAGCGATAGGCAATCATCAGCTTCACATTATTGTCATTGGCAGCTTTAATCATTGCCTCACACTCTTGCTCAGTCACCGCCATCGGCTTTTCACATAATACATGAATTGCCTGATTAGCAGCCCGCACAGTATAGTCGCAATGCAAATGATTGGGCAACGCAATATAAACTGCATCAATCTCGCCACTTGCTAAACAGTCCTCATACTCCTCGTAAGAGTAAGTATGCTCAATACCATACTTTTTGCTCAGTTCTTCGTTTTTAGTGGGGTCATCTGAAACCAGTGCCACTAATTCTGAGTTTTCGGCGTTGGCAAACGAAGGTAAGGCAGCTTCTTGGGCAAACCAACCTAAACCAACAACGGCGTAACGAATTTTGTTCTTACCATTTGTAGCAGTCATTTTTATCCTCTTTGATGAAGGAATATTTGGGTAATCTTAATGCCTAATTACGTGTAAAACATGGCTAAGTATTTATGCAATTATTTAAAATAAAGCGCATTACTACATTGCCAATGCAGCTTCTACATTTGACACCAACTTAGCTTTAGTTTCTTGAAACTCCTGTCCCAATTCAGTTAGCTCTTGATCGCTCATACATTTGCGCACAGCATTAAAAATTTCGCTTTCTTCTTCTTTTACATGATGCTCCAGTGTTTCCTTCAATTCACTCATTTTTTCTTTAAATTCGGGTTTATTATGCTTAAGCGCCTTAATTTCTTCTAAGATAACTGAAATTTCTTCATGTTCTTCTTCAGCTTCTTCAACATATTGTTCAGTTTCTTTGTATTCTTGCAAAGCTGGGTAAAATACTAATTCTTCAGTTCTTGCATGTAAGATCAATTCTATATAGATTTTATTGAATTGCTCAACCAAGTTTGCACCTTTAGCTTTTTCTGCTTCTGCAAAAAGGTTCTCAACTTGGCGATGCTCTGCTTCAATTAATGAAAGAATATCTGTTGCTTTAGTTTTAGCCATTTTTTCCCTTCAGTAATAATTGGTTTTTTGGGCTGATAATTTGGAGGTTAATGAATGGGATCTCGTATATTCTCAATGACTTAGGAAATCAAAACCTCATTCTTTGAGTAAGCTTTAATTTAGACTTAAGGAATATTTTCGGTATTGCACCTTGACTGAAATTCATAACCTCAGCATGATGGATGCTGAGTATGTAGCGTTAGCAGGTCAAAGCTACAACCTAAACCTCGAACATCACCTAAAGATTCCCACGCAGTAAACTACTCGTTTGCTACGAGATCAAGGTGCTGGTTTTACTCTTGTGATTTCGCCATTGCTAGCTTTGATGCGAAACCAAATTGCAGCAGCCCAACGTATTAGTGTAAAAGTCGAAACAATTAACTCCAGTATTGAGTTAGAGTCAGAGGCCATAGGCAATTTTGGGTAGAAGCTCAATTGAGCTAAATTAAAAAAATAGTAGGAGTTCGGCTAGTATATGGTGAAACTAATAATCCAATCAGGAACTCAAACCTTATACGACCAAGATTATTACCTGTGGCTGAGGACAACTATCAATCAACTTCGTGCTGGACAGTTTTCTGCTGTTGATTTAGATAATTTGTTAGAAGAATTAGAAACTATGGGTAGGAGCGAAAAGCGAGCGGTCAAAAGTCTGTTGATTTGACTTTTTGAACATTTGCTTAAGCTCACATACTGGAATGTGGAACGGGAGCGAAATGAAGGGCATTGGAAAGGTGAAATCAGGACATTCCGTAGAGAGATTAAAGATGAACTCAAAGATAGTCCTAGTCTTAAGCCTTATATTTTAGAAATATTTGATGAATGAATGTTATCAAGATGCGAGGACAGAAGCAAGCGATGCCTACGGCGGTAAACTACGCTCTCAACTTGCCATTGACATATTTACTGCTATACCCATTGGCTCATGAGAACAAATCTTAGATGAAAACTGGTTTCCTGAATATAACCACAATCATCACGGTAAACCCGATTAAAATGAATACGCAACTTGGGTTTCCATAGGAGTATGCAGACGTGCAGCCGGACTTAATAGGCTTGGAAATTAGTAAGGGTGAACTGAGACGTTTGACTGGGTTCGATCCAGAAGACGTTTTTCGACCCTCGGTTTTGCGAGATGGCAAAAAGCGATTAGGGTTTTTTATCAGTGAAATGCTGGTGACGCTGGCGCTAACGCCAATAATTGTGGGCTTTGTTTACGCGTTTATTATTCTGCCAACAATTGGTTCTTCAATTCGACTAGGAATTCTTTTACTAATTTTAGTGCCAATGCCGATATTAGTAGGGCGGTGGCTGTGGCGACAATTAACCTGTCCTGAAGGACTGACAATACTTTTAGATGAAGTTGATAAATATCATGACCTGGTTACTGCCATAGATATTAATGACCAATTGGCAGCATCAGGAAACGTAGAAAGCAGTATCCATGACCGAGATAAAGTAACCTCCGCCTTGCAACTGATTCGAGAAGATTTAGTCCGCGCTTTGAAAACGGAACGAATTTTGCGGGATAATAAAAAATTGCTTGCTAATAACCAAGAGTTATTTGTGAATAATTTAGCCAGTCTGCAAGCTTTACAAGTTAGTAGTCAAGCAGGCGAATATGCTCAACTGCTAAATCAATCATTGCAAATTGCGATCGATGTGCAAGCAGAAATCAGAAAATTGCAAAAAGGCTAAGAGAATGTTTGTAAAAGTGGTTACACGAGAATTTACCTGCCTCCGCAGGTTAGAAAACCTTTGATTTTGGATTAGTTCACGGAGGTGGACTTTACTCATCTAGTAGCGACTTCTAGTCGCCCAATACTTTCCCAGAAAACAATCGCCCCGTTGACTTAAATGAGCAACAAACCCAAAATAATTGTCCTGGATGATGACCCTACAGGTTCTCAAACAGTCCACAGCTGCTTGCTGCTAATGCACTGGGATGTGGAGACTTTACGCCGTGGGTTGCAGGATGATTCGCCGATTTTCTTTGTGCTGACTAATACTAGAGCGCTAACGCCAGAGTCAGCTGCATCTGTCACCAAAGAAGTTTGCCAGAACCTGAAAATCGCTTTGAATGCTGAAGGAATCGACGATTTTCTGATTGTCAGCCGTTCTGATTCTACTTTGCGGGGACATTATCCTATTGAAACAGATGCGATCGCACAAGAACTTGGTCCCTTTGATGCTCATTTTCTCGTACCAGCATTTTTTGAGGGGGGACGCATCACCCGTGACAGCGTGCATTACTTGATAATTGATGGTGTAACCACCCCAGTCCATGAAACCGAATTTGCCCGTGATTCCGTCTTCAGCTACCATCACAGTTACTTACCCAAGTACGTCGAAGAAAAGACTCAAGGACGAATTAGTGCCGAAGCTGTAGAAAGATTTGTCCTAGCTGATATTCGCGCTGGTAGTTTGGAACGATTGTTACAACTTAATGGTAATCAGTGCGCTGTTGTAGATGGTGAAACTCAAGCCGATCTCAACCGCTTTGCAGTAGATATATTAGCAGCAGCAAGTCAAGGGAAACGCTTTCTGTTTCGCAGTGCAGCAAGTATTTTAACAGCTTTAGCAGCTTTACCTCCCCAACCCATTGCCGCCGAAAAGATGGCGCAGTACGTGCGCCAAGGCAAACCAGGTGCGGTGATTGTTGGTTCCCATGTGAAAAAGACTACCCAGCAATTAGAGGCCCTGCTGCAACTAGAAGGAACTATAGGAATCGAAGTAAATGTAGAGCGATTACTTGATGATGCAAATCAATCTGCGGCATTACTAACTGAAATCCAAGAAAGTACACGGGCAGCACACGAAGCTGGTAAAACACCAGTGGTTTATACTAGCCGTCAGGAACTAAATTTTAAAGATGCCAAGACACGATTGGAGTTTGGGGAAAAAGTTTCAAGTTTATTAATGGATATTGTACGCGGTTTACCATCTGATATAGGATTCTTAATCAGCAAGGGTGGCATTACTTCAAACGATGTCTTGAGTACTGGACTAGCTTTAACTTCAGCCCGTTTACTCGGTCAAATTTTAGCTGGTTGTTCAATGGTGTTAACGTCATCCGATCATCCCCAGTTTCCTGATTTGCCTGTGGTGCTGTTTCCAGGTAATGTCGGCGATGCTGATGCCTTGGGGACAGTTTATCAGAGGTTGACCGTGCCAATTTGAGATTTTAGACTTTCCTGCGGAACGCCACACTTAGCTTGCAACTCCTGCGGGGTACGGCTACGCTCAGTCGAATGATTTGAGATTAAAGAGTCTTTTGGTTAATGTCGGATTAATATCCCGCTACGCCAACACCCTTGTGAGTGACACAAATCCAAAATCCAAGTTGCGCTGTCAGCGCACCAAAGGTGCGACCCAAAATTGAAAATCTGTTGTCTTTTGGCTAGTACTGCATGACTTCTGATTCTGCGATTCCCAATCTAAAGTCAAATTCTGCACTTCCTAATGCAGAATCAAACTCTATCCTTTCTGAGGTAGAGGCAAATCCTACTGTTTCTGATGTAGAGTCAGATTCTATCCTCCCGGATGCTGAGTTAAAATCTGTTCTCCTTTATTTAAAATCAAATACTGTTCTTGGAGATGTAGAGTCAAATCCTGCTGACCCAAATGTAGAGTCAAATACTGATGCCGGATCGGATTTTATCCTGACTGACTTGAATCCTGATGAGTTAGCATTACCAGGGCATCGTGTAAATGACAATAGTCAAGTCCAGTTAAAAAGTAAGGAGGGACGACTTTTATTAATTTTGCCCTCCGAATCTCAAGTATCTGCCTCAGAACTAACTTGGTCTGATATTTGGCAACAAATTAGGCAACGTCTGAGTGCAGGCGATCGCTTCCGGGTAGCTAATACACCTGTGCATTTAATGGCACAAGACCGTTTGGTAGATACCAGACAACTCCAAGAACTCGCCGAAGCTTTGAGTGAAGTCCAACTGCGACTGATATCCGTCTCGACGAGTCGGCGGCAAACTGCGATCGCTGCCGTAACGTCTGGGTATTCAGTAGAACAATTACAGCCCGCAACTTCCCTGAGTTCTGAGCCAACCGCTACAGCGATCCCCCAAGAAGATGCCCTCTATTTAGAAATGACAGTCCGCTCTGGAGTAGAAATTCGTCATCCTGGGACAGTAATTCTCTTGGGAGATTTAAATCCAGGTGGTATTGTAATTGCAGATGGGGATATTATTATCTGGGGTCGTTTGCGTGGAATTGCTCATGCTGGGGCTGGAGGCAATAGTGAGTGTCTGATTATGGCCTTGCAAATGGTACCAACCCAACTGCGGATAGCAGATGCTGTAGCGAGAGCACCAGAAAAACCGCCAATGCAGTTTTCTCCAGAGGTGGCACATATTACGCCCCAAGGAATTCGTATCGCTAGGGCTACTGATTTTTCCAGAAACCAATTTACCAAGAGCAATCAAGAGCCATAAATATTTACTTAAAGAATGAAGTATATAGGTAAGGATGAAATAAGACAAATATTCATGCCTCGCCCTCATCAGGGAGAACAGATATTTCTTCATACTTGATACGATACTTCATACTTTATACTGCAATTTACTGTTTTATATTTCCTGAACCCTCATTGACCGCATTTCTATCATGACTCGCATTATTGTGATTACCTCCGGTAAAGGAGGAGTGGGTAAAACCACAGTTTCAGCAAATTTGGGTATGGCTTTGGCCAAAATGGGGCGTCAAGTTGCTTTGGTTGATGCGGATTTTGGTCTGAGAAATTTGGATTTGCTCTTAGGGCTGGAAAACCGCATTGTTTATACTGCGGTAGAAGTCTTAGCCAGAGAGTGCCGTTTAGAACAAGCCTTGGTGAAAGATAAGCGCCAACCCAATCTCGTACTTTTGCCAGCAGCCCAAAATCGCTCCAAAGATGCAGTCACACCCGAACAGATGAAGTTATTGGTGAATGCACTAGCACAAAAATATCAGTATGTGATTATTGATAGTCCTGCCGGGATTGAAAATGGGTTTAAAAATGCGATCGGGCCGGCCAAAGAAGCGCTAGTTGTCAGCACACCAGAAATTTCCTCAGTTCGCGATGCCGATCGGGTAGTGGGGTTACTTGAGGCACAAGGTATCAAGCGTGTTCATTTAATAATTAACCGCATCAGACCCTCAATGGTGCAGGCAAATGATATGATGTCAGTGCAAGATGTTCAGGAACTTCTCGCCATTCCCCTGATCGGGGTAATCCCTGACGACGAGCGTGTTATTGTATCTACCAATCGCGGCGAACCCTTAGTGTTAGCGGAAAATCCATCTTTAGCTGCGACAGCCTTTGAGAACATTGCTCGTAGATTAGAAGGGGAAAGTGTCGAATTTCTGGAGATCGACTCGTCCCAAGACAGCATCTTCGCCCGTATACGAAGGTTGTTCAGGACAAAGATTGTTTAACTTACTTTTCCAGTCTCCGCGCCAGACCTATTCGTAATGATTGAACTTCTAGAAAAACTTTTTTTTCGCGGCCCTGATAGCAGTCGAACTCAAGTCAAACGTCGCCTGCAATTGGTGATTGCTCATGATCGCGCTGACTTAGATCCTCAAACGTTGGAAAAAATGCGGAAAGAAATCCTAGATGTAGTCTGTCGCTATGTAGAAATTGAGACAGAGGGCTTGGAGTTCTCCTTAGAAAGCAACCAACGAACCACAGCTTTAATTGCTAATTTGCCCATCCGCCGAGTGAAGGGTGCTATACCTGAATGGGAAAGAGGTGATAAATAAGTCTTTATAGTTTTAGCATTAAGTTTTAATAACTATAAGAGTATTTACAAAAAAACGATTCTACATCAGATGAGTTGAGATAACACAATTTTTTATTTGGGTATACTTGCATACAAGTACTATTGAGAGTATGTTTAGGCTTGTATGTCACGGCTTCAAATAATCTTTTTTCGTATCACCCTACTCGTATCTGCTGCGATTTTTATCGGGCTGGCTGCTTTTTTTGGGGTGATGCTTGTTACAATTACTGGATTGTCAACCTGGTCAACTCTAACCCAGCCACGTATTCAATGGGAATCTACCTTTGCAACTGTAGTTCGTCGAGAAACCTTTACCTTTACGGAGTCTGAGCCAGAGGGTAAAAAACTTAGCTGTCCGGTAATTCGATTTACAGTTCAAGGTCAGCAGTATGAAGAACAAAGTGAGCCTTGCGTTATAAAACGCCGTCCTTGTCAAGATTCAAGGCGTCACAAGTGTCCGAGAGATGCTCAATTTAACAGGGGGCAAATAGTAAAGGTTTGGTACGATCGCACCAAACCTCAAAGCACTTTTATTGGGACTACTGCACCTGCTCAATCTAACTTAGGAGATGCTATTAAAGTATTTTGTACTCTAGCAGTGCCGACTGGAGTTTTGCTTGTGGTTGCTAAAGTGATGCTAGATGCTACAAAACGGCTTGGAAAGACTTAGGAGTAATCTAGTTTCTCACTGTCCCTTACTGACGAAAAATGGGACTCGCCCATTAATGGGAGATTGTAAGATTTTTTCTGTTAACTGCCCCATCCACGAGGGGATGAGGCTTGTAACTAGCCAATAAACTATCGGTAGGCAACTTGTGGGCCTGCCCAAATTTCTGTCACCTTTTTACCAAAAGTAATCGGCCGATCATTGTCTGTTGTAGTGATAGTCTTGCCATCATTAGCAACTTGCATTAGTGGCCAGTTTTCCTCGCCCAATTCCCCTGCACGGAATAACACATGTTCTGGTTGGCTTTTACTCCAACCTAACAATACGGCAATTTTTTCATGTTCTTCCTCACTAACTGGAGTGACTGTGTTAGCGTGATTTTTTTGCCGATCCCAAATCACTGCACTATCTGTAGAATCACCTGTGTTAAAGATACCTTCAAACTTGCGTGCTAAGAAGCGATCGCCTTTTTCTGACCAGCTAACTGGAACTAATACCCCAATCTTTCCACTCGGATCATTTTCTTCTGAAGACTCCCCCTTTACAGCCTTTACCTTTAATAAAGGATCGCTAACTGGAGTCGTTGAAGCCATCACCCACAATTTCTTAGTGTGCATATCTTGGACAAACATCATGCTGGTGACACGGCTGTTGTACATTTGGGGTTTTACTTCCAGTTGCACTCGACTATAAACAGCATATTTACCATCTGGAGAAATCACCGGTACGCTACGATAGTGACGCACTCCAGAACCACCATTAGCAGCAATAGCTTCTTGAGTTGCTGTAATCCATTTCCAAGGAATCGGATGAGGACTGCCGATGGGATCTATTTGTTCTGCTTGGGACTCATTAGCTGTTTCCACAACAGGTATTTCGGTCGTTGTGGTTGATTGAGATTTTCTAATAGCCGGTGCTACTTGAGTTGCTGTTAATGATTCGGTAAAAGATTTTTCTCTAGAGAGATAATTTTCTTGTCCTCTCAAAGACTTGACATTAGCAGCTTTAAGTTTGCGTATTAAATTAAGTTGGCTAACAGGAACATCCGTTGATGGTGCGAGTTCAACTGCTGCCAAAGAATCGGGAACAGTTACATCGCTTAAATCTAAATTGCTGCTTGAGAGATAATTATCTACTTCAGTTGAAGACTCAATTTTATTCGCTGGTAATACTTGCGGTTCCTGAACAGCAGTACTTTGTGTTGGCACAGAGTCAAATTCTTCTGTTATCGATTCGATTTGATCTGTTTTGAATGTTTCAACTATCTCAGGTTCCCCAACTACAGCTATTTCCTTTGATACAGAGTCAGATTCTCCAGCCATTGAAGTTAGTTTATGTACTTCGGATCTTACTGGGATCGTGTGAGCCGATGCTCCTAATAAAGGTGCAATTAGTATCACAACGACAACGTAATTGAGAAATGGTTGTGTGCGGAACCATCCTGACAGCAAAAGGGGTTTAAGCATTTGTAGACTCTCTAGAGGGGGCAATTGCTATGTGAGAAGCAATACATCAACAGCAATGGAGCAGGTGGTAGTTATATGTATAACAAGAAACTAAAAGTAATGACGAAATAATATCTTCAAAGTTTGCAGAGATTTACAAAAATTAAGTATCATTGTCTACACCTTTTCTGACTTAGGTACGGGATATTTTTTTGCAAAAATATGAGAGTATAGTAAATATGCTGAGAACTCAGTAATTACTACACAATCTATAAATCCCCATATACCAAAACACACCAAAAATAAGTCTTGGTTAAGGGATATTTAGGATATAGTTTGAGGAATGATGCTGGCAAATAAGAGATAATCTAACTTAGCGACTGGGGATCGTACTAGCGATCGCTAGTACACAGGAAATAAGCTAGGTTACACACTAAATATAACAGCGCAAACCCTCATGATGGTAAACGTGAGGCGTTAATTAAAAACCTGGGAAAGCGGACGCATAATACATCATACTCAGAAGATATTGCTATCAGCAACCCAAAGTTATAAATTGCTATCTAAACTACAAAAATAGTTAGAAGACGCAATAGTTTTTCGGAAATTTAACTACGTTTAAAGCTAATTTCGGGAATACAAGCGGGAACACAACAAAATTCACTCGGTAGATGCTCTAGCGAATCGCAACGAAAAACCACTAAGTGATTAGGTTCACTAGAGGCAGATGCGCCTAATACTAGCTGTTACACTTGTCAAATTAACTATTTAAGTTAATCAAGCAGCCTTTGGTTTCATGAATACGAAAATATTCTACCATCAAACAGCCAAAATTATTTACAGCTAACAACTGTATTTTGCAACTGCTGTTCGGAATTCAGGAGGCTGCTAGATAATGGCTGAGTGAACTCTGTTTCAACATGCAACTTAAATGTTGTCAGTTATGAGGGGCGCACTTACGATTAACTAATGACTCACGACTAAAAACTACTAATTATTAATGAAAATTGTATTTTTTGGTACACCCCAGTTTGCTGTACCCACCTTGGAAAAATTATTGAATCATTCAGAATTTGAGGTGCTGGCGGTTGTCACCCAACCAGACAAACGCCGGGAACGCGGAAATAAACTGACCCCTTCACCAGTAAAAGCGATCGCTACTGCTCACAACTTACCAGTATGGCAACCCGAACGGGTGAAAAAAGACACTGAAACTTTAAGCAAACTCAAACAATTAGATGCAGATGTGTTTGTTGTTGTCGCTTATGGACAGATTTTATCGGCAAAAATCTTGAAGATGCCAAAATTAGCTTGCATTAATGTGCATGGCTCGATTTTACCCAAATATCGCGGTGCAGCACCGATTCAGTGGTGTTTGTATAACGGTGAGAAGGAAACGGGGATCACCACCATGTTGATGGATGTGGGGATGGATACTGGCGCAATGCTCCAAATAGCCACTACACCGATTGGATTACTGGATAATGCCCAAGATTTAGCCGACAGACTAGCAGAGATCGGTGGGGATTTGTTGGTGGAAACTCTATTGAAGTTGGAACGTAAAGAAATTCAACCAATACCCCAAGATAATTTAGCAGCTACTTATGCGCCTTTAATTCAAAAACAAGATTATGCTTTGGATTGGTCGAGAAGCGCGATCCAATTACACAATCAAATCAGAGGCTTTTATCCTAACTGCACCGCTACCTTTCGTAACAACCTGTTGAAAATCACCGCTTCTGCTCCCCTTGGTTCTGTAAGCGATGTCTGGCGACAAGCCGCTCCGCGTCTACGCAATCTCTCACCAGAATTGCAAGAATTGGTACATAAATTGCCTGATTTGTCAAATATATCAGATCAACCGGGAGTTGTAGTGAGCATTGTCAAAGGAATTGGCGCCATCGTCCAAACTGGGGAAGGTTTATTGCTGTTGCGAGAGGTTCAGTTAGCTGGTAAACGTCCCCAGTCGGGATGGGATTTTGTGAATGGTACCCGCTTAACTGTGGGAGAAGTTTTTGGTGTCGGTAGCTGACGGGTATGCAAGAGATGAGGGAGAATAACTTTTAAGTCCTCACTCTTAACTCCTAACTCCTAACTCCTAACTTTTAACTCCTAACTTTTAACTCCTAACTTTTAACTCCTAACTCCTAACTCCTAACTCCAAACTCAGCACTCAGCACTCATAAAAGCGGCAAGATTCGCAAGGGCCATCTGGGTTGACTGCACAGCGAATGAGTTCTGAATGAGCATTGTAGCAGCAGGTGGCATCGCCGATTACCCAACGTCCCGCTACCAAACTTTTCTCAGATGGTCGTTTAGCAGACTGTACATAAATGGCAATATTATGCAAGCGGTAGCGCCCAGCTTGAAGTTTGTATCTATGACGGCGCTCTAAAACTGCGTAGGTTTTACCTTCAAAATCGAGATAGTTTCCGGGTTGGGGTGTCCAATCAAGTTGCACTCTACCAAGGGACTCACGCGGGTGCGTCAGAATCACCTCGGTTGGTAAAGAGTCTGGCTCCATAAGCTTATGTGATTTGATTTACATTATAAGGATAGTATCGCGATCGCTTTCTTTAGCTTATCGAATTTAAATTACAATTGATGATTAACTAGATTTGCGAGAAATATACATACAGTAGGGTAGCACAGCAGTGCATCCCTACAGATTACGGCAACCAAAAGTTAGGCAGGATAGATTTGCTCAACTTACCCAAAGTTTGGTTGAGCGATCGCGCCACTTGGATATGCACTTCATCCTCTTCTACAGCTAAAATCTCAGATGGCTGACCTTCTCCCAAATAAGACACTACCAAATTCGCCGCCTCTAAACCAGTAACATAAGCCTTTTCCTGCGACCAGGAACCATGACGGTTCACAATCCAATCCCCACTCATAAATACATTCTCAAAGCTTGTTTTAGCGGGCAACATATAACGATAGCTACCAGGTGCAAAGTGAGTTACCGCTTGAGGTAGCCGAATTACACTGCTATCAATTATCTTTGCCTGCCGAAACGCTGGTATACAAGTTGCTAAATAACTTTGAACTATTGATAAAATCTCCTCATCACTCAAATTGAGAAACTGATTTGCATGATAGAAATCAGCCTCAATCACCGTTCCCGGCTCATCCCGATATTCATCATGTAAAGCATTCAAATCAAAAAACGTCCAACCTGTACTTGTGTCGAATCCAAAACAAGCATTAGAAGGGCGAGGAATATCAATTTTGCGGTCAAACCATAGTCGCGTTGCTAAAACATCAATTGCTCCTAAATTGCTTAAATTACGGAATTCTTCACGGCTTTGTAAACTAGGACTAGTTGAGACAATTTTTTTCATCCCCGTGATTCCAACCGCAAAAATCATGGCATCTGCTTCAATTACTTCATCACCACAAACCACACCCTTAACTTGATTACTATCAACAATTAAGTCTGTAACCCGACGCTTAGGCAATACTCGCGCACCAGCTTTTTCGATTCGTTCCACCCAAGGACGAAATATCTTTTCTCCGACAGTTCCCCGACACCAAACCACATCAAAATCGGGTTGATGAGCCAGAATAAAAAAGTAAAGCATCCCTAAAGTTGCAGCGGCTGAACACTGTTCGCCAGGGGCAAATAAGCCCACTAATAACATTGGTTCAAAAGCATCGCGGTAAAGTCGCGCAGAAACGTTAAAATCTTTGAACAATTCACGGGCAGTTACAAAGTCATAGCGCCGCCAAGCTGCATCGGAATTATCAAAATCAACGACAGCATAAAGTAAAGGCAGGGCGCTAAGACGGTCAATTAGTGGTAATCGTTTAAACTGAGTGTAGAGAAAAGTTCCTAGTGGCGAGGGGAGTCGCGGTAAATCTTGAAAAATTGGTGATTCAACTTCCAAACCTGCTGGCGAATATTGCGAAGAACGAGTCCAAGTAGTAAAAGGATTAATTTCTAATTCATTGATTAGGGAAAAAATATTTTTGTAAGGATACCAGAAGCCATGAATGCCAGCTTCAACAGATTTTCCGGCCGCTGTTTGCCAACCTGCCACCAATCCACCAGGATAGGGGCCTGCTTCGAGAAGTGTCACATCATAACCTTGTTTTGCCAAATGGTAGGTTGCTCCTAAACCAGCCCAACCAGCACCTACAACTACCACCCGTTTTTGTTGTAACCCTCCTACCATCGCAGCCTCCAATTGTTGCAGTCCATCAACTAATGTATACGAACTTGTGTTTTGATCGAGCAAGGGTTGTCATTATAACGGTTTTCACTTGGATGCAATAGGCTCTTTGCTAGCACATTCCATCGAATTTAAAATAGTTATAGACTTTAAAAAAGGCTTAGGGAAAGCCGTTCAGTAAAAATCACTTGCGGTTAATGCTGAGTTAAGAGTATAACAGAAAACAGAATTCACTATTGATGAGGATAATCATAATGTCTCAATTAGCAAATGTAAAATCCAATCTAAATGACTTTGAATTACGAGATGGAATTTATTTCCCTAGCGACTATGAGCAATTAACTAATACTCAACATAAAAAAACATGGGATGCAATTGGTAAAACATACTATGGTTCCCAAAAAATTGAAAAAATTGCAGCGACATCGCCCATTAAACAAGATTACACTCTGCTAACTGGTACGCCTGGAGGTACTTGGAACAAATTTCCGTTGAATAAATCTGTCGGTTCTATTCTAGAAATTGGTTCTGGTTATGGTCGCGCACCTTTACATCTCTCGAAGGCGAAAAATCTGAAATGCGAGAAATATTACGGCATTGATATTTCTGAACCTTTATTGCGGCGGCTAATCAAAGTTAAACAAGAATACAATTTTTTCCCAGAAGCTGAATTTAACTTGATTTGCACTTCTGCTGAAACATTGCCTTTAGAAGATAATTCTATAGACTTGGTAATTTCTAATTGCGTTTTTATGCATATTCCAGATGCTCAATTAAGAAATTTATTGGCTGATATCTCTCGTGTGCTAAAACCTGGTGGAATTTTTGTTTTTAATCATTCCTTTCACAATAAGTCTTGTCCTTCTCATATTATCCATAATTTTATCAGAAGGCTGAACCCATTTGTGAGAAATCCAGTTTATCTCAAGCAATACTCATCTGCTGAAATAGAAGAAATGTTAGCTACTGCTGGGATGAAAGCGAAGTGTCCAGAATACATTGTCGAACCAACAGCAGAGTATGCAATTTTGCCGGAAACCATCAAAGGAATTCCCGTGCCGTTTGCTAATGCTATCAACAGAAGTCTCAAGCCATCAGATAATTTAAAAGAAACTTTGGCTTACGGTTTTAGTGCCTACAGTACTCAACTGGACTAATTAATAAACTCTCTTGTTGCTACAATGAACTGAGTACAAATAATTTACAAAAGCACAACATTGTTGTGCTTTTATTTTTGCAATAAATGCCTATGAACTCCAATCATTATCAGTAAGGTGATTTCTCACAAAGAATATACCCAGGTTGACGAGTTTCGACTTCGCTCAACTCTCGATCCCTTAGTTGGTTGAGTTTCGACTACGCTCAACTACCGCGGAGTCGAAACCAACGGCGACGGTAGATTTATTAATGGAAATTGCCTAAATGATATGACTTATAGTAACGGAAGATTCAAGGTTGCCCAATGTAGATAACATTTGCCAAAACTTGTACTTTTGTTAACTCGCGCACGAGACGTTGAGCTTGATGTTTATAAAGTGGTATTGGCAACACTCTAGGCAAATTATTCATCCATTGCCTAGCATCGGTGGAACTACATCCCGTAATTAAAACTATCTCTTCAGCACCATACATAATGGCATTTGTAGTCAGAGCTTTTTCAATCTGCACCTGCCAAAGGCGAGGCAGCATTTCACCCCATTCAATTCGCTGTAAACTACTGCTTGTAGCTAAAACAATCAAGCGATCGCCAGCATCAAGCTTAACATCATACCAGGGCATTAAAAAGTAATTGTCTTGCTGATATTTTTGGTAGAGAATCGGTACAACGCTGTAGCCAGACGCTATTTCAGATAAAAGCAACCCATTCAGGGTATCGCCATCTTCAATCTTGTATTCCGTCACCATGACTATTTGCTCATTCAAGTGAAACAAGCTGAGAACATTTTCTCCAAAAGCAGCACAAGCAAAAACTTCTGCCGCCAAAGCCGCACCACATATAACTTGAGCATAGGGGAACAGAGGGGCGATATTATCACTAAATTGGCGGTCTTGAGAGCGGATAATCAAGGTAGTGGCGGGGTTCATTGCATGAGCCATCAAACCAATTTCCAGATTTTCCATATTGTCGTCCCCAACTAAAATGATGCTTTTAGCATGGGAAATATTCGCCTTAATGAGTGCTTCGGTAGCATTACCAACGACAAGGGGCATATCGGGTAAAGTTTCTTGGTCGAGAGTGGTAGGATGAATTCCTACTAACGGCTGGTTGAGTTCTTGCAATAAAGCAGCTACTTTCTGTCCCAAGCGATTTAAGCCAATAATTATTAGATGGTTGCGTTGTGGTATGGGAGGGCGAGAATTGAAAAAATGGAATCTTGAAGTGACAAGAGCATCAGTCAGCAGTGCATATAACACTCCCACGAAAGCTTGACCTGTCAACGTCAGTCCCAGGCTAAACAACCGCAACCACCAAGGGATAGCGTCTGAGGGCTTTGATTGCGATGCAAACTCAACACCACCAAATAAATCTCCGTATCCTCCCAAGAGCAAAACTGCTGTCGCATAAAAAGCTTCTTGGATGGTGATGTCAGGATAATATAAGCGGTAAAGAACTATTCCAACAAACCACAGGATGAGTACAGTAATCGCATAGATTGTCGCAATTCGCCGGATTTGATTTTGGCTTTGGTAGTAAGATTGCCAAAATTGCACTATTTTTTCCTTGAGATTTTTCGCTGTGATACCTTGGATAAACTGTTGCAACTGCCACTTTTGGTTATGAGATTGTCGGCGTTGTTCAGAGAAAGCTAAATCGTAGGCAACATCAATGTAAACTAGCGTATCTCCTAGCTGCACCTCTGCCTCTGGGTTCCAGCCAAACAATTCTTTGCTTGGGTTAGATGAAACAGGTCTATGACTCAAGATGCGGCGAGTTGTGAGATTGAGTCTGTGTACTGGCTTGCCATTACACCAGCTATCCTTCGCTTGTACCTGATGCTTTATCACTTGCAACAGTTGCCCTTCTAAGGTGAAATATCCAATAGCTTCAGAACCAAGGGCTGTCAAAGCGAAGGCGTGAGCTGAAAGATGAGTAGGTTCAAAGGCAACAAAATTGCCGAGATTTTCCCACAAGAGTTTGTTGAAATTTTGTTTGTCAGAACGTACAATCAAGCGAACGTGCGGATTAAGACGCCGTGCTGCAAAGGCAGCTTCTATATTTATTCGCTCATTTCTGGTTACTAAAAGTATTGAACGACACTGCCTTATACCTGCCTGCTCTAGAATACTTGGCTGGCGGCAGTCTCCTACGATTAACTTTTCTAGTAAGTTAGGTATTTCTGGGACTTCCCAATGTTCGGGCTGCACATCCTCAATGGCACTGACTTTAACATCGTATTCCTTGAGGATTGCAACGCAATGTTGTCCTAAACTTTTGAGTCCGCATACTAAGAAAAGGTCTTGGGGTTTTTTTTGATTGCTGGTAGGAGGGGAATGCACTTTCTGTTGACGGTAGCATTAGATACTGCTAACAGGATGTGTTTGTGAGGATTTTTACACTTCGGTAATTCCTAACAATTTTACCAGTTGGTTTTAAGATGAGTATCAAATGATAATAAACCGTATCGAATTCTGATATTTGATACCCAACTGAAGGCGAATCTTGTTTAAAGTTTGGATAGTTTTTGGGATTTCCTTGATTGATTGTGATGTTGTTTACCAACTTTTTCCAACATATTAAAGCCAAAGTTGGTAAATTAGGGATTAGTTGAGCTAATTCTTCCCAACGCAACTATGCCATTGGATTTATCGCCTCTTTGGATATCACTCAAAACTTCGTTACTTGCTACATTTATCACATTCTTCTTGGGTATCGCTGCTGCCTACTGGATGTTGGGATATCGTGGCAAAGGTAAATCGTTGATTGAGGGTATCTTTATTGCGCCTCTAATTTTACCGCCTACGGTTGTCGGGTTCTTGTTGCTGCTATTTTTTGGCAAAAATGGCCCTGTAGGGAAATTCATGGAGGCTTTTGACTTCACCATCGTCTTTACTTGGTATGGTGCAGCGATCGCAGCTACAGTAGTTTCTTTCCCTTTAATGTATAAAACTGCATTAGGAGCCTTTGAACAAATAGATGGCAACTTACTGCGAGTAGCTAGAACTCTTGGTGCAAACGAAACCACAATCTTCTGGCGGATCAGTTTACCCCTAGCATTACCCGGCATTGTCGCCGCCACAATGTTAGCT
>JADEXV010000127.1 GCA_015206945.1 Nostocales cyanobacterium LEGE 12452
GTACCCCGTGCGGTGAGAATCAATTCTGGGTTGCTAGGATCATCTTCTAATTTTGCCCGCAAACGTGATATATGCACATCTACTACGCGGGTATCTACATGACGTTCTGGTGTATAACCCCATACTTCCTGCAAAATTTCCGAACGAGAAAATGCTTCTCCAGAGCGACTAACTACCAACTCTAACAAACTGAACTCCATACCCGTTAATCGAATACGCTCATCACCTTTGTAGACTTGTCGCTTATTCGTATCGATTTTTATATTAGCGACATGAATTACCCCAGAACTGGGAATGCCAGAACCACTGGCTTTGTCTACCCGTCGCAACACCGAGCGAATCCGGGCTTCTAGCTCCTTGGGAGAAAATGGTTTAACTACATAGTCATCAGCACCCAATTCTAAGCCAGTGATGCGATCGGCTACATCACCCAAAGCTGTTAGCATAATAATGGGCACATCTGATTCTTTTCGTAATTCTTGACATACACCATAACCATCTAGCTTTGGCATCATTACATCCAAAACTACTAGGTCAGGATCAGTTTTGCGAAAAGTTTCCAAAGCTTCTTCCCCGTCGCCAGCTGTCACTACATCGTAGCAAATCATGGAAAGGCGTGTTTCCAAAATCCGGCGAATGCTGGCTTCGTCGTCTACCACCAAGATTTTTTCTTTATGGCTTTCCAAGTTTCTCTAGGCTCCTTGACTAAAAATTTACATGATTAATTTTTAATACCATAATATTAAGATATCATTCCATGAATTGATTTGGAAAAAGCTCTAAATACCACTATTATTAGTTTCTAGTTTTTTTCAAGAATTAAGTAAATATTAAGATTATTTAATAAGATTTAAGAATGGCAAAGCCAAAAACCTTTTTTGTTTGTAATGAATGTGGAGCAGAATCGCCCCAATGGTTTGGTAAGTGTCCAGCTTGCGGCACTTACAACTCTCTAGAAGAACAAATTTCTATTCAATCCTCAGTAGATGTACCCAGTCGAGGTGGGGTAAGTAGTTGGCAATCCGCTCAAGGCAATGGTAAATCTCACAATAAACCAGCTAAAGCGCGAGCTTCTTTAACATTCGATCAAATAACCGATCGCCAAATTGCTCGCTGGGAGTCTGGTTATGGAGAATTAGATCGAGTCCTTGGAGGGGGGGTTGTCCCTGGCTCTATGGTGCTGATTGGTGGCGATCCAGGTATTGGTAAATCGACTTTATTGTTGCAAGTATCTAATCAATTAGCACAAAAATATCGCATTCTTTACGTAACTGGTGAAGAATCGGGACAGCAGGTAAAATTACGGGCCTCCCGTTTAGGAGTATCAAAACCCCTAAGTGTGGTCAATGAAGAGAATGTTAAGGTAGTAGTAGATCCGACACTTCCTATAGACCCTGACAGCATAGGTGCAGATTTATATGTACTGCCAGAAACAGATTTAGAAGAAATTTTACGGGAAATAGACTCTCTCAAACCAAATGTGGCGGTGATTGATAGTATCCAAACGGTGTTTTTTCCGGCGCTGACTTCTGCACCAGGTTCAGTAGCTCAGGTACGAGAATGTACCGCAGCACTGATGAAAGTTGCGAAGCACGAAGATGTCACCATGCTGATTGTGGGACACGTCACCAAAGAAGGAGCGATCGCTGGGCCAAAAGTTTTAGAACATTTGGTCGATACAGTGTTGTATTTTGAAGGCGATCGCTTTGCCTCACATCGATTATTACGCACAGTCAAAAACCGCTTCGGCGCAACTCACGAAATCGGCATCTTTGAAATGGTGACAGATGGATTGCGAGAAGTCTCCAATCCCTCAGAGCTATTTTTAGGCAACCGTGACGATCCGGCGCCAGGTACTGCCATTGTGGTTGCTTGCGAAGGTACTCGCCCGATAGTTGTGGAATTGCAAGCTTTGGTAAGTCCCACCAGCTACCCTTCCCCTCGGCGTGCTGGAACTGGCGTAGACTACAACCGCCTAGTACAAATTCTCGCCGTCTTAGAAAAACGAGTGGGGATTCCCATGTCCAAGTTAGATTCTTACGTTGCTTCTGCGGGTGGGTTGAATGTAGAAGAACCAGCGGTGGATTTAGGAATTGCGATCGCGATTGTTGCAAGTTTCCGCGATCGTATTGTCGATCCCGGTACAGTATTAATCGGTGAAGTTGGGTTAGGCGGACAAGTGCGATCGGTTTCCCAAATGGAACTGCGGTTAAAAGAAGCTGCTAAGTTGGGATTTAAACGAGCGATCGTGCCGAAAGGGACAAAGTTTCCTGAGTTGAATATTGAGATATTGCCAGTATCTAAAGTCATAGATGCGATTATCGCTGCAATCCCCCATCAAGAACTGACAGCCGACGATTTAGAACCCGATGACGATGAGTAACTATAGCCGCTTCGGGATTGAGTACTGGGTATTAGGAAAACAGTCCCTAGTCCACAATTCCTAGTGCTTTTTACACACCAAAGGAAAACCCTCATGACAACTTTCACCCAAGACTACCAAATCACTTGGGAAAAACTACCCGATGATTACAAACTTCCAGATGATCCAGTAGGCAACATCAACCAACCAGCCTTAGCTGCTGCACTTACAGAAGGCCTACAATTAGCCGGAAAAATTTCAGCTAACACCCTAACAACAACTAATTACGGCATTTGTGCCACGCTAAACAACAAAATGGTGATTAAAGCGCCTGATTGGGCTTTCATTGCCAAAATTAATGTTAGTAGAGAAGAAGTAACACGCAGTTACACCCCTCAACTACAAGGTGAAATTCCCGTAATTGTGATGGAATTTATTTCCGATACACAGGAGACAGAGTATTCTATCAAAGCGACGTATCCTCCAGGAAAATGGTTTTTCTACGAGCGCATCTTAAAAGTACCAAACTACATCATTTTTGAACCAGATAGCGGTAGTGTCGAGATGTATCGCTTGCAAAACACAGAACAGTACATTTTGCAAGAGCCTAATGAAAATCAACGCTACTGGATAGCCGAAATGAATCTTTACCTTGGAGTGTGGCAAGGTACTCGTGAAAACCGCGCCGGAAAGTGGTTACGGTGGTGGGATGAACAAGGAAACCTTTTGCCTTGGGGTTCCGAGTTAGCCGAACAGGAACGCCAACGTGCTGAACGACTAGCAGCACAATTGCGGGCGGCAGGAATTGAGCCAGAAGTGTGATGAAATTTTTTAGGAAAAATTGAAAGCCACTGATCTCCGACTTGTTTGACAAGCAGAGGATCTTATTTCTCACAAATGATTAAGTAGGGCTAAATAACAGTTGTTAGGCAAGACGAGGGTTTAAGTAACTGCGATGTCTACGATGGGCTACGCCTACGGCATGGGTTAATTACGATTGAATATACTGCTATTGTAAGCTTCATAATTTGCCAAGATTTTATTATGAATGCTTGGATTATTTATACATGATGACAACTTTGACGGGAGAATTAATTCCCGCACCCATAGAGAAAGCCACTGCTGCCAATGCACGAGCTATCATTGCGGAACAAGAAGCTGCTCAAAAACGAAAAGCAGAACAATTAGCAGAACGTTTGCATCAGTTAGGCGTGAATCCTAATGAACTAAATGAATTCTTGTAGCTTCACGAGTCTTTTTTGACACCCAGCATAATTTTCTGCTTTTAAGGAATCACCTGTACTAAAAACTTTGATAGCCGATGCCGAAGCAGCTATCTGATAACGATATTGGCTTTCAGAAAGATTAATTTTTGAGAGCGATCGCATATTTATCACTTGAAATACATATAATATTCCTTTCAGCAAGTCTATAGCAACCTCAGTTTTTATGGAAAACCATGATGTCACGCTATATCCTTACTGTTCCTCAACTCAGTTTCAATTGGGTTACTAAGGGGAAAATAAGGTTCAGCAGCAAATCCAAAGGCGATGCCCTGAATATTTGCAGATATTACCGCAGACACTGATTATGTTGCAGCGGCTAAAATACTTAAGTATGAGTAATACGATCAAACTACTCAGGTTAAAATTGTCTATTTGGTAACACAAGACCATCAGAAAATTGTAGAAAAGTGTATTTCCTTGTCTCGATAGTGGTGCTAACCTCAATTTAAAGGATGTTATCAGCCTTTATCTGCTAGAGTTTCTGACTTTCAGCAAATTAGATAATTTATCAATAACAAAATCGCTAGGAGTGCGATGATGATGTCACAGTCCCCTATGACAAGGCCAGAAATAGCTGCTGGAACTCTAATTGATAACCGCTATATTATCCAAAAACTTCTAGGACAGGGAGGATTGGGACGAACTTACTTAGCATTTGACACTCGTCGGTTTAATGAAGCCTGTGTTCTCAAAGAATTTGCACCCATTGGCACAGGCGAAAGTGGACTGGAACAATATCGTAACTTATTTAAAAGAGAGGCAAAAATTCTTCATCAATTGCAACATCCTCAAATTCCCAAGTTTTTGGCTTGCTTTGAAGGAGATGGACGGCTATTCCTAGTACAAGAGTATGTTGACGGTAAAACATATTCAAGACTGCTAGGAGAACTTCAACGTCAAGGAAGAAATTTTTCTGAAGACGAAGTTATACAGTGGCTAAAAAATCTACTGCCTGTTTTGGAATATGTCCATCAGCACAACATTATCCATCGAGATATTTCTCCTGACAACATCATGTTACCCGATGGCAAGGATCTGCCAGTACTGATTGATTTTGGGGTAGGCAAGCAAATTGCTGACATTAACGAGGGGAGAAGTTCCAACCACCAGGTAACGTTTGTTGGCAAAATGTCCCTTGTGGGCAAAGTGGGATATGCTCCCCGCGAACAGATTAGTTTGGGTTTATGCTCACCCTCTAGTGACCTTTATGCTCTAGGTGTGACTGCTATTGTATTGCTCACAGCTAGAGATCCATCTTTACTAATGGATCAATACTCACTTGAATGGAACTGGCGTGATTATACTTATGTTACTGATGGGTTTGCTCAAGTACTTGATTGCATGTTGGAAGATAGACCTAATAAGCGATACCAAACAGCCAGCGAAGTTCTTAGAGATTTAGGCCATATTGGAGAACCAGAAGTAACAATGTCTTCTGAAATCATGGTTGATGATTTGCCAGCCACGGTATTTAATCCTGAATTTCAGGCTATGTCGGTTATATCAGAGTCATATAACCAACCGGAAGAAACAATTTTTAGTTTACCTACTAGTCCACCAAATGGGCGACGAATTGAACAACAACAATCTTCACTCCAACCAGCATTTATCAAACATTGCCAGCAAGAATTAGCCTACCACATCGGACCAATGGCAAATCTGATTATAGAAGAAATACTAGCTCACAATCCTTATATTTCGGCTGACCAATTTATTGAACTTGTAACTAAGGAAATTCCTAATTTTCAAGCAGCTTTTGAATTCAAAAAAAGCTTATTTTCATAGATATTTAGACATCCTCAAATTGAGGCATAACTTTTAATCTCTTAACTAATTCTGTAAGTTTAAGTCAAGAGAGCTAATAAAAGTAACAAGGTTTTTTGGCAAAGCTACACACAACGTCTTCTACAGAATCTCATGACGTTAGCGTAGCGGTAGCTAGTCCACGTATCCCTGCGGGGAAGCAAGCTAAATGTAGCGTCTCATAGAGAGCATTATTACGAATTATTGTAATCGCTTGTACCTCCTTGAGTACGTTTGATTCTTTTCATCGCCATTTCTAAACTTAACTGCATCCGTTTAAAGGCTTTAGCTAAATTACCGATTTCATCATTAGACATCTGCTCGAATTCAACTTCCATATGTCCCGTACTAACTTCTTCGGCTATGCGAGTCATGCGTTTGAGAGGAATTACAACTTGTCGATTCAAGAACAAGTTGACTAATAGGATAGTCGCTATAAATATAGCTGATACAATCAAGATAATTAGTAAAGAAGACTGATTTGCTTTGTTAATGACATTCTTGGCGGGTACTGATATAATCTGAGCGCCAACAATTTCATTAAGCTTCCACCCAAATCCATTAGCAGCACCATAAAGACTAATCATACTTTGAGGTGCAGCTTCAGGTACACTATGACAGACCAGACAACTTTGTTCAGAAACTGCTAAGGGACGAGCAATATAAAAGATATCCCCACCAGGAATTGAGCGAAATCCACTAACTTCTTTAAGGTCTGGTTTATTTCTGAACTGTTCTACAATTTCCGTCTCAAAACCGTCAGCCTTATCCCGAAGATTTGTGGGATTGAGAGTTGCTTCTTTATAAAAGAAATCACGGTAGTCTGTTGTTTTCCGTAAAATTTCAAATACCTCTCGTGCTGAGTATGCAGGCACCGTTTGCGGCAAGAATTCAGTAGCCAATTTATCAACTAGCTCTGGATTCACTTGCGTACTGGTATATTTACGAACAGAACTCATTGTTTGCATGAGTATGAGACCAGTGGAGCTAATATCTTGTTTAGCATTCTCCCTCAGTAGAGAAGAAAGAGTAAATCCACTCAAGCTCAGACCAAATGTCAAAATTACCAGTAGCAGAATTGTAAATTTTTGTTTCAAATTGAGATTCTTTAGCATAATTTTAGATTACCTACAAGTCAAATTATTATGAACAAATATGTCTAAAGTTACTGTTTACTCTAGCATGAGCAATCAACTCTCATGTTTTCGTATAAAGGCATAGTTTAGGTAAAACTATGAGGGTATATTCAAACTTTATACTATTAGTAATTATTGAGGTTAATGAAAATGTTATCTAAGTAACTAAGTTCCAAAAAGCTACAACAGCAATTAAAATGGAATTCCCAAAAATTCGTGTTGGCTGTTCTCATACCGTGCCAAAATAAATACCAGCAATTGTCAAATATTACTAATGGTGTGGAATGCAGGAAAGTCTTTATTCGGGGGACGCTACATTATTGAAGGCCAATTAGGTGAAGGCGGAATTGGCATTACTTATCTTGCCAGAAATCAACGAAATCAACAGCGAGTGATTAAAACCCTCAAAGAAGAAATCCTGAATCACCCCGCCTGGATACTCCACCGAAACAAGTTACGGCAAGACTTTCGTGATGAAGCAGTTCGGCTGGCTGTGTGCCACCATCCTCATATAGTACAGATAGAAACCATCTTTGATGAGGGGAATTTGCCCTGCATGGTGATGGATTACATCGAAGGGGAAGACTTAGGACAGCGCTTGAAGCGAATAGGGGTGCTATCAGAGGCAGAAGCGCTACTCTACATCCGGCAAATTGGCGATGCTTTGACCCTAATCCATTCTAAAGGACTGTTACATAGGGATCTCAAACCACGCAACATTATGATCCGCATTAATAAATTAGAAGCAGTGCTGATAGACTTTGGCATCGCTAGAGAATTTGTTCCTAATATGATCCAAAGGCATACAGTGTATCGTACTCCTGGTTTTGCCCCACCTGAACAGTATGAATCAGAAGCGCCGCGAGGAGAATACATTGATATTTATGCCCTAGCCGCTACTTTATATAATTTGCTTACCGCAGTTGTGCCAACTAGTGCAGATGATAGACGTCACAATATTAATTTAGAACCACCACAATATTTTAATCCCAACATCAGCAACAGGGTAAATCAGGCTATTATGTGCGGCATGGATCTGGAGTCAACGTATCGTCCCCAGTCTGTGCAGGAGTGGTTAGATTTATTAGGCCCTGATACTGGTGAAGATGTAACCAAAATATCATCTACTTTAGAGATAAAGCCTAGATTGCAAGTACCTGTACCTATTGTATTAGATCGGCAGAACTGGCAATGTGTACAGACCCTCAAAGGTCATTCTAGTATGGTTCATGCGATCGCCATTAGCCCAGATGGGCAATTTATTGCTAGTGGCAGTAATGACAAGACCATCAAACTTTGGCAAGTCGGTACTGGCAAGTTAGTGCGTCAACTAGGTCGTTGGTCTTCTAGTCATTCCAGTATGGTTAATTCCGTCGCCTTTAGCCCAATCTCTTCATACCTTTCTTATCAAGGCGAGTCCGGTAAATCTGCGGGAGTTGCAGACCTGAACCGGGGAATTTTAGCTAGTGGGAGTTGGGACAATACAATCAAATTGTGGGATGTCAAGACAGGTAAAGAAATTCGTACTCTCACTGGTCATGCTAATTGGGTGAATTCCGTTACTTTTAGTCCAGATGGCAAGTTTCTGGCTAGTGGCAGTGCTGACTGCACAATCAAACTGTGGCAGGTACACACAGGTATAGAAATCCAAACCTTTACAGGTCATTCTGACCCAGTTTCGTCAGTTGCTTACTCTCCAAGAACACCTGCAACTAATAGCCAGGATAGACAGCTGGTGGCTAGTGGCAGCAATGATTACACGATTAAACTGTGGCAAATATACACAGGCAGAAACATTTACACACTTACAGGCCATTCCTTCTTTGTCAACTGTATCGCCTTCAGCAAAAATGGGGAAATTATCGCCAGTGGTAGTGGTGACAACACGATTAAACTATGGCATGTAAATACAGGCAGAGAAATTCGTACTCTCACAGGTCATTCTGATTCAGTTTGGTCAGTCGCCTTTAGTCAGGATGGACAATTTCTCGCTAGTGGCAGTTGGGACAACACTATCAAACTGTGGCACATACACAGTGGTACAGAAATCAGCACACTTACAGGGCATTCCAACTATGTTAGATGCGTTGCCTTCAGTCCCGATGGCCAAACCTTAGTTAGCGGTAGTGATGACGACACTATTAAAATTTGGCGAAGAGGGTAGTAAATAATTCGTAATTTTTCTATGAATCTATAGATAGAACTGCGATCGCCCCAAATTTGTGACAATAATGACGGCAACCGTTATTTTTGAACAAAAATAAATTATATGGGCTTTGGTATTGGTGATTTATTCTGGATTTTCCTCCTTCTGACTTCTTTGCAACCCCTTTGGCAAAAACGTCAAATAGAATATCGGCGCTTGCGTGCTTTACAACAATTCCAGCAGGAACGCAAAAGTCGGGTGATTTTACTGATTCACCGCCAAGAGTCCATTAGCTTTTTGGGAATTCCCCTATCTCGCTACATTACTATTGAAGACTCAGAACAAATATTGCGAGCAATTCGCCTCACACCGCCAGATGTAGCAATTGACTTAATTTTGCACACCCCTGGCGGTTTGGTTTTAGCTACCGAACAAATCGCCAGAGCATTAATTCGCCACCAAGCAAAAGTCACAGTTTTTGTACCCCACTATGCTATGAGTGGCGGTACAATGCTTGCCCTCGCCTCTGATGAAATTATTATGGATGCTAACGCTGTCTTAGGGCCAGTTGATCCCCAACTGGGTAATTATCCCGCAGCCAGTATTCTAAAAGTAGTTGAAGATAAACCCATCGGTGAGATTGATGACCAAACTCTAATTATGGCTGACCTCTCACGCAAAGCAATTCAGCAGGTACAGCGGTTTGTACGAACTTTGCTAAAAGACAGTATACCTAAACAAAAAGTTCTCCCAGAAGATATTGAACCGATTATCGAAGCCTTGACAACTGGGCGCGTCACCCACGACTATCCCATCACTATTGAAGAAGCGACAGAAATGGGGCTGCCCGTAACCGTCGGACTGCCCCATTCTATTTACGATCTCATGGATCTGTACCCACAGCCACAAGGAGGACGACCCAGCGTGCAGTACATTCCTATGCCTTACAATGACCGTCGTCCAATTCTACCTACACCCAAGGGCAGACCCTTAGAAGAACCAAATCAGATGACTTGAGGGGCTTTGGGGTAGGAGTTTTTTGTGGCGACTAGGGTGTAGTTGTTGGTGTAGCTGTCGGTGTAGCTGTCGGTGTAGTTGTTGGTGTAGCTGTTGGTGTAGCTGTCGGTTTAGCTGTCGGTGTAGCTGTTGGTGTAGTTCTCGGTTTTGTTGTTGGTTTTGTTGTTGGCTGGCTGAAGAGTGTTTTTGCTTCTTCATTCAGCTTTTGGCGGAGTGCTAAATTAGCAATTCCAGTTTCTTGCAACTGATATTTCTTCTGATACTCCTTCACCACTTCTTCCGTGCGGGAACCATAAAAATGATCGCGTGGCAGGGGAGGATTTGGCTTCACCACTGCATTCAAATTTCTGTGCAGAATTTGAACGATGTTAGCAGCAAAATCTTGGGTTTTTGGCCCTGCTATGCCATCAACAGGTTTTAGCTTATAACCAGTCTGAAATTCACGAATTGCCTTTTTAGTTTCCGCGTCTGTCAAAGCGGTATTTGTTACCTTGACGTTATAGCCTAATCCCCGCAATACTTGACGGAATTGCTGGGGCGTATAACTTTTTTGAGGGGCTGCAAAACCTGTGTCTGCAATTACCAAACTAGCAGTCATCAGGCAAGTAACAGCAAAGGTTGCGCTTGATTTTCCAAACCCACACCACATACTTAAAAACTCCTTTGGGTTAAATCAGCAGGATCATAAACGTTAACAGCTGCATTTTAAGTTTGTTTAATAACTTTTTTCACGATTATTTAATGAATTTTGAACAAATTGTGATTTTTTTTGTTAAATTTAGGTAAATTTTTAGAAAATAATTTGTGTCATCTATCAAAAGAATGATCTTGTGTTGGCAGAGATATAGCGGTTATCTTATCATTTGAATCGAATACACCCTTTTAACACTAAATTGCTGTAGGAATGCATATCTATGCATTGGTGTCAACTCAAGGTGAAAGGCAGTCTCTTGACCTGTGGCTGTGCTGCCATGAGGAGAATTTTTAGCCTATGGTTGGACAAGAGATTTTAAAAAGGTTTTGTTTGGGCTGAAATTGACAGCCATGACAGATGTGCCCTTCTACTGGGGTCTAATCGACTGAAAATTGCTGTAATTGATTAAAAAGGGCAGAAAGAAAATTAATAAATGAAAGAGTTTATGTTTTAAATACCAAACAAGTATCATATATTACAGAAAATGAAAAATATAAAATCTTCTAAACAGCGTAATCTTTGGTTTGAAAGATTTATGGCAATTACTGCCGCCGTAAATTTAAGTTTAGTTTTGTTTGATTTAAGTTACGTACCTTGGCGAGATTTCTACTTGCGAAAAGTTCCCCAAATTACTAAGATTTATGACCCAATAAAAGGTATTGAAAGTCATCGAGACACAAAAAGTTATCTAGAAACAGTAGACGCATTAGAAGAACAAATTAGGCAAAGTGGGTTAGAGTCGCCTCAAGTAAATAGCAGGCTAATACAAATAAGTCGTCTTAGCAGCGAGATGATTGACAGTAACCCGTTTGCGGGAGCGAATAAGAGTGGGACGCTGGAAAAAATCAAACAAAGGATGCGATCGCACATCGGTAAAGAATCTGCAAAACAGTCCTTTGCCACTTTTTGGAGTCAGCCGCACCTATCACAAAATGGCTGGGATAAAGAAATTATTTTTTTTAACAAAAGCATCCGCCCTTTGATCGCCAGTAACTACTACCGCCAAATCGGCGAAAATGGGGATTTTATTGATAAATTCTGGATTATTGACTTACCCTTTGTAATTTTATTTGGCGTAGAATTGCTGGGGCGCACCTTCTTGCTCAAACGCCAACATCCTGGGTTTAGCTGGTTAGAAGCACTATTGTGGCGTTGGTACGATTTATTTTTACTACTGCCATTTTGGCGGGAGTTGCGAATCATACCTGTATTAATTCGCCTCGATCAAGCGCGGTTATTGAATCTGCATCCAGTACGAAAGCAAATTAATCAGGGGATTGTCGCCAATTTTGCCGAAGAACTCACAGAAATTGTCGTGGTGAGAGTGATTAATCAGGTTCAGGGTTCAATTCAGCGGGGTGAATTAACGACCTGGCTCTCCCAACAAGAAAATTTACGTCCCTACATAGATATTAATAATGTGAATGAAGTGGAGGCGATCGCAGGTCTTTTGGTAAAAACAATTGTCTACCAAGTACTACCTGACATCCAACCTGCGATCGTTGCCATTCTGCGCCACAACATCGAAACCGTCTTCCATCAAGTCCCTGTCTACCGCAACCTCCAGAATCTCCCTGGCGTAGGACAGGCCCAAACCCAGTTAAGCGAACAACTGGCGACTCAAATCACAACTAATCTTTATAAAACTTTAGTTAGCGCTGTTGAAGACCCTGTAGGAGCAAAACTCACCAGTCAACTAGTAGAAAGCTTCACCAAGGTGTTGGGATCTCAAATTAAGGAAAAACATGTACTCTCAGAAATTCAAAGTTTACTTTTTGACTTCTTAGAGGAAATCAAACTCAACTACGTCCAGCGTTTATCCCAAGAAGACATAGACCAAATTATCGAGCAAACCCGGCAGCTACGAACACAGGTATCAGTTCCCGTGGTAGTGGATAAAGGCACTACTCTCCCAAAAATACGGCAAGGGTAGAGGGAGCAGCACTTCTCTACGAGACGCTGCGCGTAGCTTGTTTTCGTTACCGAGGGGCAGGGGAGCAGGGGAGAAGTTGCAGTAGAGTTTTTCCCTCTGCCCTTCTGCCCCTCTACCTCTTATGCCCCATGCCCAACGTTCAATACAACTTTGGGAGAAGCTGCGCCAACGACAAGGCTCAGTACAAGTACCCAATCGCCAATGCACGACTATAAAAGAAATGCGCTAAACTCGAATTAGGCGAATCATCATTTGGTTCGTCACAAGACTTCTTGGAAGATATACCTATCGCAGGAAGTGGGTCGATGCCCACTTTTTTTATTGAATTCTCTCATGGCTCATCCTTTAGTTCCACAAATTATTGATTTGGCGACACCAGTGGCAGAAGAACTCGGATTGGAAGTGGTTGGCGTGGTTTTTCACACCAACCAAAGTCCACCAGTGTTGCGGGTAGACATTCGCAATCCTGAGCAAGACACTGGGTTGAACGATTGTGAGAGGATGAGCCGTGCTTTAGAAGCCTCCTTAGATGCTGCGGAAATCGTTCCAGATACATACGTCTTGGAAGTGTCTAGTCCTGGTATTTCGCGGCAACTGGTAACAGACAGGGAGTTTATTTCTTTTAAAGGATTTCCTGTCATTATCTCTACTTCGCCACCCTACGACGGACAACAAGAGTGGATTGGTCTGTTGATTCGTCGGGATGAGACAGCACTTTACTTGAACCAAAAAGGTCGTGTAGTCGAAATTCCCCGCTCCCTAATTACTAAGGTGCAGTTAGAGGAGCGCCGATAAACAAAGGGCTATGGCTCAAGAGTTAGAGACTAGAGCACCTTAGCTCAAGGCTAAAGATTAGGAACTAAGGGCTAAAGGTTAGAGGCTAGGGGCTAGAGGTTAGAGATTAGTTTAAAGCTATTCTCTAATCCCTGGCTCTAGTGCGTAGTTTTCAGTCCCTAGTCTCCAGTCCCCACTCAGTAGAGACGCGATTAATCGCATCTCTCCCCACTCCCTAATTTTTAAAGGAGATTGCTTATGTCAATGGTTACTTTACCTGGATTAAAAGAATTAATTGAAAGTATAAGTCGCGAACGGAATTTACCCCGGCTTGCAGTTCAATCAGCTATTAGAGAAGCACTACTCAAAGGCTATGAACGCTATCGCCGCGCCCAAAATTTAGAGCGCAAACAGTTTGACGAAGATTATTTTGAAAATTTTGAAGTAGAACTCGATATTGAAGGAGAAGGATTTCGCGTTCTTTCCACCAAAACTATTGTCGAAGAAGTAGATAACACAGACCACCAAATTTCCCTAGACGAAGTTCAACAAGTCGCTCCCGAGGCGCAGTTAGGGGACTCTGTAGTGCTGGATGTTACCCCCGACCAAGGAGAATTTGGTCGGATGGCGGCGATGCAAACTAAGCAAGTATTGGCACAAAAATTACGGGATCAACAGCGCCAGATGGTGCAAGAAGAGTTCCAAGATTTAGAAGGAACTGTTCTCCAAGCAAGAGTCCTGCGGTTTGAGCGGCAATCAGTGGTTCTAGCAGTTAGCAGCGGCTTTGGTCAGCCAGAAGTAGAAGCCGAATTACCGAAGCGGGAACAGTTGCCCAACGATAATTATCGGGCAAATGCTACCTTCAAGGTATATCTAAAAAAAGTTTCCCAAGGTCAGCAACGAGGGCCACAGTTGCTTGTGTCTCGTGCTGATGCTGGTTTGGTAGTTTATCTTTTTGCCAACGAAGTCCCAGAAATTGAAGATGAAGTTGTACGGATTGTTGCCGTAGCTAGGGAGGCAAACCCCCCTTCTCGTTATGTCGGCCCCCGGACTAAAATAGCAGTAGATACGCTAGATCGCGATGTAGACCCAGTAGGCGCTTGTATTGGAGCTAGGGGATCGCGAATTCAAGTGGTAGTCAACGAATTACGCGGTGAAAAAATAGATGTAATTCGCTGGTCGCCAGACCCAGCAACATACATTGCTAATGCCTTAAGTCCAGCACGGGTAGATGAAGTACGCCTGATGGACCCAGAATCGCGGCAAACTCACGTACTTGTAGCTGAAGATCAATTGAGTTTGGCCATTGGGAAAGAAGGGCAAAACGTCCGTTTGGCAGCCCGTCTGACTGGTTGGAAAATAGACATTAAAGACAAAGCTAAGTATGACTATGCAGCAGAGGATACCAAATTTGCAGCCGTCAGAACAAAATATCAATCAGAGGAATCACAGGAAGACGATCTTGAATATGAAGAAGAATTTGAGGATGAAAATCAGAACGAACTAGAAGAAGATAGTTTTGATAATAACGATGATGAATAATTGATTATTTTTGTAACGTTTTGATACTGTAGATTGTAGTCTCAGTCTCAAGGATAATTTTCTCAAAAGCTAGTTGGTATAAGTAAAAAATAGTAATAATAAACTTCTTTTTACTTCCATTATCCTGGACTGAGATCGCAAAGAACCGATGAAACCAAATTATCGGCGCTGTATTAGTTGCCGTAAAGTAGGCTCAAAAGATGAGTTTTGGCGGATTGTCCGCGTCTTTCCCGATGGAAAGGTACAATTGGATCAGGGCATAGGGCGTTCTGCCTATATTTGTCCAGAAACGAGTTGCTTACAAGCGGCTCAAAAAAAAAATCGACTAGGGCGATCGCTACATGCATCAGTGCCAGAAGCACTGTACCAAAGCTTGTCGCAACGTCTAGCCCGCAGTAATACCCAAAACCAAATTTAGTTGGAACAACTTTGTGACGTCATCATTAGAGGAATTGTGTCGAAAGCCGAAGTCGCGCTTTCATCACACTCCCTATCGATCGTTAAGGTTAGTGCCAAAATAGTAAATGGGTGTAACAGGCATTCGGCTCTCCAATAACGAGGGGCGAGGCAACATTCCCAGAACAAGATGTAATCGATTGTGTTGTGGAAGACTCAGAATCAACAAAACAAGAAACTACAAAATGGCAACCTGGTAGCGCTCAGGCGCAGTTCGGCGTCAAGGGTTCCTATAAAAATCTTTTATTTAAGAAATTTTTATGGGTATCCCTCAACCATCATTCCTGGTGGGGATGCCATTATTAAACCGAAACATCTCTCTTTCCTGATTGGAGGCACCGGCAAAAACTGAACGGCAGTCTAAAAACAGTAATCCAAGGATGGAGATGTCGCAAACCAGGCAACCATCCGCTAAAACTGTAAATTAAAGGGGAAGAGTGGATGAACAACGGCAAAGTTAGAATTTATGAATTATCAAAGGAATTGAATTTGGATAACAAAGAGCTACTAGCAATTTGCGACCAGCTCGATATTGCGGTCAAAAGCCATAGCAGCACGATTTCAGAATCCGAGGCAGAAAACATCCGGGCGGCAGCAGAAAAGCTTGCAACTACGAATGTGTCAGCCAAAAAGGAACTAGGTACAACCAGCCATAAGCCAAATTCACCACCCAACGGCGGACGTAACCGACCTGCTGCACCCCACAAACAGCAAATTTTGGAAATACGCAAACCCAAAATATTGAGAAATACTACCTCCAACGCCTCCGAGGCGTCACTTGCTAACAATACCCAAGCTGCCTTGTCTGAAGCTAATCCTCCCTCTCCTCCACGGCCTTTCGCTACACCAGTCTCACCCCTGAAACCGGCAGCACCAACTCGACCTGTGCCCCGGACTCAATCTGAGACTCAAGAGCAATCTCCGATCGCTGACTTGGAACAAACGCCTAATCCAAATCCGGCACCGGAAAAAATAGCATCCCAAAAACCGGAAAAAACAGTTTCACCGAGACCGAAATCGGAAAAACCGATTAAACCACAATTAGTTGCTCCTCCAGCCAGACCTGCGGCGGAAGAAGCCCAGGTGGTGGCAGATGAAGCGCCAGTATCTCAGGCAGATAAACCGATCCTCAAGCGCGACCAACGCCTACGACCCGCAGAAGGCGATCGCGAGCAAATTAAGCCAAGAGTCGCTAAACTGCCAACAGACCAGTCCGCACCAGGTGCGCCACAAAGGACAAGTCGTCCTACCCCTGCACCCAGCAGACCAGAGCAGAGGGGCAATAGACCATCTGCGCCATCACAACTGGGAGAGGGACAACGACCCAGACCGGCACGTCCAGGTGAAGCTGTCGCAGCCGCAATGCCGATCGCGACTCCACCCAGACAGATGTCAGGCATAGCGGGCAAATCTCAAGGATTGGGTGATGAACCAGTCACACCCGATCTCCTCGATTTGAAACGCCCAAGTCCGCCTCGACCGACCAAAGGCGGCAAAAAGTGGGTAGAAGAGGAAATAATTGACGAAGTTAAAGAGAAGGCAAAAGCTGGCGTCAAAGGCAAGCGGATCAAGCCCATACTTGATGATGAGTTTGAAGAAGATTTGCTCGATGATGACGATATAGATTCACCAGCCACAGTCCAAGTCAGCCTTTCTATCGCTCGTCCTCCCAAACCGAAAGCGACTCGACCTGTACAGATGCCAGGTGCAACCCTTGCTAGCGCCCCAACTGCAAGAGCCAGAAAGTCTGGTTCCAGGTCTGGTTCCAAATCTGGTGGGCGCGACCATCATCAAAACCGTCGCCAAGAAGCCGAGACAAAACGCGATCGCCCCGAAAAAGTGACGATCACAGGCCCATTGACAGTACAAGAACTGTCTGACGTATTAGGCGTTGCCGATACAGAGATTGTTAAAATCCTGTTCCTGAAAGGTATGGCGGTGAGTATCACTCAAAATCTAGATATTCCCACAATTACCCTGGTAGGAAAAGAACTAGAAATAGAAGTTGAAACCGTCGAACGAGAAGCAGAAGCTCGGAAAATCACGGAAATGGTCGGTGCAGAAGACCAAGAATATCTCCACCGCCGTCCGCCAGTCGTGACAATTATGGGTCACGTAGACCACGGTAAAACAACTCTGCTCGACTCAATCCGCAAAACCAAAGTGGCTGCTGGCGAAGCTGGCGGTATCACTCAACACATTGGTGCATACCATGTAGATTTGGAACATGAGGGCAAACCTCAGCAGATAGTCTTCCTGGATACTCCTGGTCACGAAGCCTTTACAGCTATGCGGGCACGAGGAGCGCGGGTAACAGATATTGCCGTGTTAGTAGTGGCTGCTGATGATGGTGTGCGTCCCCAAACCATTGAAGCTATTAGTCACGCCCAAGCTGCGGGAGTGCCAATTGTTGTTGCAATCAACAAAATTGACAAAGAAGGGGCACAGCCAGAGCGGGTTAAACAAGAACTGACCCAGTATGGTCTGACATCAGAAGACTGGGGCGGTGAGACAATCATGGTTCCCGTGAGCGCCATCAGAGGTGAAAATCTGGATACGCTTTTAGAGATGATTCTCTTAGTAGCAGAGGTTGCAGAACTATCTGCCAACCCAGATCGTAACGCCAAAGGAACTGTCATTGAAGCACATCTGGATAAAGCTAAGGGAGCAGTTGCTACCCTGCTAATTCAGAATGGCACCCTGCATGTGGGAGATATCTTGGTAGCTGGCTCGGCCTTTGGTAAAGTCCGGGCAATGGTAGATGACAGAAGTAAGAGAGTAGACATTGCTTCTCCTTCCTTTGCTGTCGAGGTACTAGGTTTAAGTGATGTGCCGGCAGCCGGCGACGAGTTCGAGGTCTTCCAGAACGAAAAAGAAGCCAGAGCACTCGCTAGCGATCGCGCAGACAGACAACGCCTATCCCGTTTGTTACAGGGTCGTGTTACCCTTACAACTTTGTCGGCTCAAGCACAAGAAGGCGAGTTGAAAGAACTCAACTTGATCTTGAAAGGAGACGTACAAGGTTCCGTAGAAGCCATTGTGGGAGCGCTCAAGCAAATCCCGCAAAACGAAGTCCAAATTCGGATGCTGTTGGCTACGGCTGGGGAAATCACCGAGACAGATATCGACTTAGCAGCTGCCAGTAACGCTGTAATTATCGGCTTCAACACCACCTTTGCCAGTGGCGCTAGACAAGCCGCCGATGAAGCAGGTGTAGATGTCCGGGAATACAACGTAATCTACAAACTCCTAGAAGATATCCAAGATGCCTTGGAAGGTCTTTTGGAACCAGAGTTGGTGGAAGAACCCTTGGGCCAAACCGAAGTCCGTGCCGTCTTCCCAGTCGGTCGTGGTGCGGTTGCTGGTTGCTACGTTCAATCTGGCAAGTTAGTTCGCAACTGCAAAGTCAGAGTACGACGCAACGGTAAGGTGATCTTTGAAGGCGTCCTTGACTCCTTAAAACGGATGAAAGAAGATGCCCGTGAAGTCAACGCTGGTTATGAATGCGGTGTCGGCATGGATAAATTCAATGATTGGGTTGAAGGTGACATCATCGAATCCTATCAGATGGTTACGAAGCGCCGCACTCTCACCTTAACGAGATAGTGTTAAGGGTAAAATGGTTAGAAGTTAGGAGTAATAAATTAGGAGTTAGGAGTTAAAGGCTGCTAATTCTTAACTCCTAACTCTTAACTCATAACTTTTTATTATGCATTCATTTCGCTCTGAACCTATTTTGTGGATTCACGTTGCTGGATTGGCGACGTTACCTGTTTTTTTAGTACTCTGCTTATTGTTCCTGTCTGTAGGCGAACCGTTTTTGCCAGTCTGGATGGAGCTATCTTTAGTTGCCGCCATTGGTGTTCTTCCCCTGCTATGGATGCAGTTGCGTCGCCCTTTTTATATATTTGCTCTTTTAGGAATAGCCCTAAAGCCAGAAAATCTGACTGAACGGCAGCGAAAAATTCTCTGTTTAATTAATACAAAGTTAAATCGTATCCTGGCATTAGTTGCAGCAGCATTGTCGGTTTGGATACTGTGGAATCTTTACCAAATTGCCCCATTAGTAGCAAATTCAGCTAAATTCCTCCCACAATGGCGCAGCCTTGCACTAGTGCTTGCGGGATTAGCCTTTTTGGGCAGCAATCTATTTTTACAAATACCTGTGAGTGTAATGCGAGTTTTGGTGATTAATGAGACAGAATTCGCTGGCATCGAGCCATTATCTTTAGAAAAGATTAAGCAAGATTTCACCATTTTAGGAGTGCGGGTTAATCAAATCGTGCCCCGATTATTGCAATCATTGTTTAGGATAAATACAGATTCGTAGTAGCCCCTAAAGTATATTATTTCACTTTAAAGGGCTAGAAATAAGTGGCAGAGGAGCAGGGGAAGCAGAGGAGAATAATTAATAATCAATGACTCATGCCACATGCCCCATGCCCAATTACCGTTGAAGTTTAAAATAAAGGAATAAGGAACTATGGCTCAAATTCCAGCTTCTAGCGATCGCCAATTTTCTGCCGATACTGAAATTTGGTATAGCCTTAAATGTGCGATCTCCACTAGTTCAGGTTTTCAACGTTGGCAACTAGAACGCGATGCTCAATTAGAGGGAATTCGCTTGGAACATCAGGTACAAAGGTATTTGAGAGAAACTTTAGAAACTTTAGCTTACTAAAGACCAAATAAATCTTGTAGGTTTGTTTGCAAGCGGCGAAGTTGACGGTATGCCCTCTCCAAGCGATGTCTCCGGCGGTAAACTACGCCATCAACTTCCACTTCATTGGTAGGATAATTCTTAATAATTTCAATTAGCGATACTTGTCTGTCTTGGCTAGCAGAAATTACCAAAGCAGCTCGTAAAGCCTGCCGATCTGCTCTTTGAGACGGTGTAGAAATAACTTGACTAATTTTAGCCAAAATAATATTACCAATCTGGCTATTTAGCACTCTATCTAAAAATACAGGGTTTACCTTCACTGGCTTTGTTAAATACTGACGAATGGCTTTGGGGTCTTGTCGCGCCAAAGCTAAATTCATTAAATGAATTTTGATAGCAATTCAGCACATCCTAATTTATTTGCAAACATAGAGAGTATCAGATCCCCGACTTCTTTAAGAAGTCAGGGATGTTTTGCTCATTGGATATTAATTTTCCACTTGTTTGAGTTTCTGAAAAATTTCATCAAGTGGTGATTCAGATTCATCAGGACAAAATTCTAAAGCCAGTCTCACTTTTCCTTTTTTCCATCCCAAAGTACTAAATTGTAAAACTTCACAATTTAATCCTTGGGTATACAAATTTACTTCATCTGTTTCTTCTGCTCCAACATATTCTTTAATTGCTGTAATCAAATCACGGACTTTAAAGGTTTTAGCAATATTTAACTTATTAAAAGTTTCCGGTTGTATAGACACAACTTCATCATGATTCAGTATCTCGAATCCATCTTCCATAAAAATCTCCTGTCAATAAATCTATATTTTCCAGAGATATAACAGTTCATCCGAAATAAAATGATAATTTAGTCATTGGTCATTAATTGTTAGTCCTTGGTTAAGTAAGTTGGCGGGTAAATTTATAACTATGTAACGAAAAGTTGATCAGAGCGATTAGAGTTAAATTTAACACCTTGTGTACTATAGTTTCCTTTTTCCCCTCTGGCTTGAACACCATCAATTACGGCATAGGCAAGCTCTAACTCGTCGTCAAATATTTTCCCTGCCAGTTCATCCTTTTTAAGGTGTTGTCATTCCAATTCAATCGGATTCATTTCGGAGCAATATTTGGGCAAAAAGAAGATGTACAAACCCATCTGTTCCCACTTTGACCATAACTCCTGTAGCTGAAGACATCGATGTATCGGTCCGTTGTCCTGCACTATTACTCTGATGCGCCCGATATGAGTGGGCATCAGCCGCTTCTTGCTCCATCATCTGGAGATAAGATTTTCTGTCAACACCACCAATAACCAAACCGTAAACAAAGCTTATTATTGGTTGAAGAAAATCCAATAATGCTTAATCTACGACCACGACGTTTACTTTGTTCTAGTCGTTTTTGCTCACTTCGGAAGTAATACGTGTAACCCGGTTCGCTCCATGCACAAAACCCTGATTCATCCAAATACTTCAAGTCTATTTCTCCACTAGCAGCAGACAGTTCTAACATATCTAGGTCTGCTTGCTTTATTTGTTTGGCTTTCAGGTCTTGTTTCCCTTTGTGGCACATCAAAAGCTCGTTTCCAAATAACCCCCTTTTTTTGAGTACCCGTCTTAATCTGTCGGGACTCAGTTTAATAGAGCGATGCCTGCGGCGGGCTACGCCTACGCTCTCTAATTTTTGGGCTAATTGACGACTATTATATGTACGTGGTTCTTCTTTGAGACATTCCTCCAAAAATATAGGAATCATATTTGATTTCTGAAAAAGACTAGGAGATAATACGGAGACAGAGTTTTGTCTAACAGCGAACAATGATAAACCAGCATCTACAAGCTAAAATTGGGGAACTACAAGAATTTATAGACTGTCGGCCAGATGCGCGTGAGGTCAGGAAAGCAT
>JADEXV010000465.1 GCA_015206945.1 Nostocales cyanobacterium LEGE 12452
AAGGATTCCGGCAAACAGAGCCACCCACGGATTGGTATTGAAGTACTTAACCACCCATCTTTTGCAAAAAAACAAAAGCAAAGGATGGCCAACAAAGTTACTTCGATGCAGACACTGCGCTTGATTATACAGATGCTGGACCGGAATGTCTCGGAACGGAACATTTCCAGGCAACTTCATATTTCCCGCAACACAGTTAAATTCTACAGGGAACGGCTTCTAACAAGCCCGTACTCTTTCAAGCAGCTCCAAGCACTGGATGATAATGCCCTATCGTCAATGCTGTACGCAGACTCGCCTTCTGTTCAGAATGAGGTTGAACGTAAGGAGGATTTTCATCAGCGGCTGCCCTATTTTCTTAATGAGCTCAAAGGGACGGGCATGACTCGCCAATTACTGTGGGAGGAGTATATAGCCCAGTATCCTGATGGGTACCGGTACTCTCAGTTCTGTCATCACCTACATGAATCTGGCAAGGTGCTCGGAGCCAGTTTATACATCCGCTACCAGCCTGGCGAGATCATGATGATCGATTTTGCAGGAAAACCGATGTGCTACTTTGATCAAGCGACCGGCGAACAGATTAACTGTCCGGTCCTGATATGCGTTCTTCCGTTCAGTAATTACACCTACGTGGAAGCGCTACCTAATGCAAGATTGCCTGCCCTGATTGCAGCGCTCAACAACTGTCTGCGTTACTTCAAAGGCGCACCGCTGTCGTTAAAGACCGATAATATGCGGCAGGTGGTGCAAAAAAGCAACCGCTATGAACCCACGTTCACTGAGCTGATCCAGCAGTGGGCACTGCACAATAATATTGCCCTGGTCGCTACCAGACCTGGTAAACCCAAGGATAAGGCACCGGTCGAAGGCCATGTCAAGATCGCCTATCAGCGCATCTATGCGCCTTTACGCGACCAGGTGTTTTTCAGTATCCAGGAGTTGAACGAAGACATCCGCAGGCAGCTGGAAGTGCACAACAATAAGAACTTCCAGGGCAAAAGTTACAGTCGCCTCTGGCAGTTTTCCCAGCAGGAGCAGCACCTTCTGCAAACGCTGCCCGACCAGCCCTTTATGATCAAGCACAGCACTTCGGCCAAGGTGCAGAAGAACTATCACGTCACCTTAGGCGAGGATTGGCACCATTATAGCGTTCCCTTCCATCACATCGGTAAACAGGTAACCATCATTTATGATCAACAGACCGTTGAGATTTATCTGAACCATCACCGGATTGCAGTCCACAAGCGCTTTTTCAATGAGCACGGCTACACGACCCTCAAGGAGCACATGCCTGAGAACCACCGCGTCTACCAGCAGCAAAAGGGATGGGACAGCGACTACTTCCTCAGACAGGCCCTTCAAGTTGGCCCGGCAACCCGCTCATATATAGAAGGAGTTTTGAAGGGGCGGCAGTTCACCGAGCAAACGTTCAACTCCTGTCGTGGAATACTGCGCCTAGGCTCCATTTACGGCAAAGAGCGCCTGGAAGCTGCTTGCCATCGCGCGACCCATGCCGGTTCTTACAGCTACAAAACGCTATCGAATATTCTTGCCAATAACCTGGACAAGGCCCCGGATATGGCCCAGACCACACTATTCCAAACGCCTGATCACGATAACATTCGCGGCGCTGCCGCATACGAGTAAAGATTGTATCAATTAAACCAAAGCAAAAATGAATACCGATCAAACTTGTCAGCAATTGACCCAATTAAAATTGCAAGGCATGGCCTCCCGCTATGCGGCCATAGCCGAGCAGCCGGTGCACCAACAGCCCGAAGCCCACGCCATGGTAGCCATGCTGGTACAGGCAGAACACGAACAGCGCATCCTTCACAGGACCCAGCTTTATTTAAAACTGGCTAAGTTGCGGTACACAGCATACGTCGAGCAGGTGAACTGTAAACCTGAAAGGGGCATCACTTCTGAACAGCTCATCAGGTTAAGCGACTGTTCTTTTATTCAGAAGGGCGAGAACGTATTGATCACAGGTGCAACGGGCTGCGGAAAATCTTATCTGGCTTGCGCCTTCGGACGGCAAGCCTGTATCAAAGGTTATAAAGTGCTTTACTATCCAATGAACCGTTTTATTGAACAATTAGCATTGGCCAGGCTCGATGGAACTTACATAAAATGGCTCAATCAGATTGCAAAAGCGCCCCTGCTGATCCTGGATGACTTCGGCTTACAGCCGCTCAGCCACGATACTAAAATGGCCTTGCTTCAAATATTGGAGGACCGGTATGCCTCGGGATCAACGATCATTACCGCGCAGATGCCTGTGGCCAACTGGCATGAATACATCAATGACCCGAGCCTGGCCGATGCTATATGTGACAGACTGACAGCGAACGCTCACAGAATAAACCTATTAGGAGCGTCAATGCGGAAAGCAAAAAACAGCTAATTTTATATCACTTCAATACCAATCCAC
>JADEXV010000128.1 GCA_015206945.1 Nostocales cyanobacterium LEGE 12452
GTATGATTCAAAATACCACATCTTTACGCAGCTTCAGATTTTGAATGCGAGTATCTTTTGTAGGTGGTACATCCTCCTGAGCAAATGGAATCTGCTTAAAGTTAGCAGCTAGATATTCTGCTAATGCATCTTGTTCAGAACCATCAGCACCAAAGGTGGCTAAACCTGTACGTTTAGCATCTTTTGATATCAAATCAACCTGTTCTCTTTTCGGAAAAGGATAACCATCACCACTATTTGCTAGGAAGTTTAAGGTGACAGCGCGGAAGATGCGATTAGAGTCACCCACTAACTCTGCATTTTTCACCACTACATCAATAATTTTGCCTTTTCCATCTTTGATAGCCAGGGATTTAACACGTTTACCTGCTGGCAAATCTGGGTCAAAGCTAAAGGCTAATCCCGCGACTTGGGGAAAACTGCCAGGAGTAGCACCCGGCGCGATCGCTGCTACACTATGTTCAATCACTGCTAATAGTTCCCTTGCATTTAAAGTTACTAAAGTCAAGCCATTGTTGAACCGTAAAGCATTGCTGATATCAAGTTGGGAAATTTCTTTTTCTTTCTTAGCTGCTACAGGATTTGCTTGGGGTGGTAGTTTGATAACATCCTGTGAGCGAGTCGAACCTGGGGGAAAGGTATAGATACCGATATTGTCACGGATACCACCACCATTTTTAACAGAAATGACAGTTTTAGGATCGTATCGTTTAGCGATCGCTAAATTAGCTTCGGCTGTCAAATTCCCTAAATTGGTTTCTTGAGTGCGGACATCACCCCGCCAGCCGTTGAGAAAAACGTTGGTTTTCCCAAAAATCTGACTATCTTGGGCAATAATCACTTTTTTGAGTGCTTCTGTGATGGCAACAATTTTGGCATCGGGTTTCCCGTCTACAGCTGCTACACCTTGGGAATCAGTCGCATAAGCACCGCTAATTTTAGGGTCAATACTAAACGGAATAATCACTCCCTTGGCATCAAAGTTAACTACTAAACGACCAACATAGCGATAGTTACCATCGGTATTAACTACAGCTATCGGATTACCATCTGAGGCTTTTTTGATAATTGGATAAGTTCCAGCAGATTTATTACCCATTCGCAGACGGTCTGTTTTGTCGGCTAGTAAGGTATTGGAACCACCAGCAACAATAATATCTACTCCCTTAAGTAATTGTGCTAGCTTTTGCTCAATGGCAATTTGCTGCATGTGTGCCAATAGAATGACTTTATTAATCTCTGGGTTTTTGGTCAGCAGTGTATCAACAGAAGTTTGAATTTCAGCAGCCAAAGCGGCAATATCTGCGGCATCACGGCCATTAAATTCTTTAGGCAACACAGTCACACCACCGGGAGAAGAAATAGTCCGCAGTGTGGGAGTTGTCGCCCCAACTACAGCAATTTTTTCACCATTAACGGTAATGATGGTGCTACGGGCAATTTTATTGGGAATTTTACTTGCTTCTTGTCCATCAGCAGTAACTAATTTTGCCAGGTCTTTATCAGTGCTGAAGTCGAGATTCGCGCTGAGATAAGGAAACTTTGTACCTGGGTAATCTTCTTTAGCACGCAGCAAGTCAGCAACAACACCCGTACCTAAATCAAATTCGTGATTGCCAAAGGCGATCGCACCAAACCCAAGAGCATTTAGAATTAAAATATCTCCTCTTCCCTGACCACCAAAAGCTGTGTCACTGGCAAATAAGAAGGGACTGGGAATATAAGCATCTCCAGATGAAAGGATTAAGGTATTAGGATAATCAGGTTTGCCATCACGATTAGCATCCTGATTTTTCAGTGCATTCAACACCGCCGAAAAGTTTGGTGCATCCTTCAGCGCTGGGACACCTGCTTCTTGGTCGGAAGTATGTAAAAGTTGTAGTGTGAACCCTGACTTCTGTGCTGTTTTTTTAACTTGCACCACACCACCAGTAGTTCCTAAAAATAAAAAGATGCTAGATATAATCAGCCAACTTAACTGGCTAGTCCTTAAATCTCGGTGATAAAACTTAGTGAAAAATCGACTTTTCCGATCTAAAAAAGACATAATAAATTTTCTAGCTCATCAGTGGTGAATAAATTTTTAGTGTATTATCAATATTCCATAAGTAATATTTCATCAGTTAATTTTAATATTCATCTTCATAGCTGATTGGAAATTGCCCATGTATAGGAAAAGATTATAGATAAAAAGTAGGAAAAGTAGGAAAAGTAGGATGTTTTCTATTACCCCCTTGATTATAAGGTTATTACACGGTAATTTGAGTTTTATGTGCAGCTTGGGAAAAGGAGTTTGTGGGTATGTAAAAAAGTAACTGTTATTTTGAAAGGAAAATTTTCAGATGAAAAAACTGAAATAACATAGGGAATATAGAGTTAAAAAACGCGTTTTTTTAACTCCTTTTATGTTGATAAGCTAATCAGTATTCAAGTTGTATAATCAGAGCGGGCAAGATGCCTACCCCACAAGATATTGAGAAAATTTTCATCTGCAAATTAGATGTGTTTTAGCTTACTTATGTAATTTTTTAGTTTTAAAATCGCTTAACCTGGCGGGGCTACTTCTTCAAAGGGACGGATAATCGGCGGGGCTGGTGTAAACTCTGGTTTAAAGATTCCCTGCAATGCTTGTTCTAACGTTTGCGCCATGACAATCCGGTTTTCGTAAGCCACGACTACCCGTACCAAAGTTGGCAGACTATTCTGTGTGGCTTCTAGATAGATTGGCTCGACATACAGCAGCGATTGCTGAATGGGAATTACTAGTAGATTGCCTTGAATCGCTCTCGAACCCTGGCGATTCCACAAGGAAATTTGCTGAGAAATTACTGGGTCTTGGTTAATCCGCGCCTCAATTTGCTCTGTTCCGTAAATCAGGCGTTCTTTAGGAAAGACATATAGCAGCAGCTTACCGTAGTTTTTGCCATCCGATCGCGCCGCTAACCAAGCGATTAAATTAGTCCGCTGTCTGGGAGTGTAGGGTAAAAACAGAAGAAATTCTTCTCTACGAGAGGCTGCGCCAACAAAGTCTATGGTGGGTAAACTAGTAATCAAATAATACGGCTCTACCGGACGGGGTTCACTGCCATAGATTTCATTAGGAATCTGCCACTGGTCTTCCCGGTTATAAAATACTTGGGGGTCGGTCATGTGGTAGGTCATCAACCGCTCAGATTGAATTTTAAAGAAGTCCACCGGATATCGGGTATGACTGCGGAGATTCACTGGCATTGTACTGAGCGGTTTGAACATATTGGGAAATATCGCTGACCAAGTGGCAATAATCGGATCGCTGCGATCGGCAATGTAAAACTTTACAGTGCCGTGATAGGCATCAATCACTACTTTGATAGAATTGCGAATGTAATTGATACCATCGCTACCAGTGTCTGAGTAGGGATAGCGATCGCTGGTTGTGTAAGCATCAACAATCCAGTAAAGATAACTGGGATTACTTGGGAAATCTTGATTAGCAGCAGCAGCCACTAAATAGGGGTCGCTGTCAAATTTCAGGAAAGGTGCGATCGCTTGAATTCTTTGCTTAACATTTCGCCGCAGTAGCACCCTTGTATCTGGCAAAAAGTCCCGCGTCAGCACCATCTGCCAATCTTTCAAATACATCGCAAATAGCCAACGTCGCCATGCTGAACCGATTTCAACACCACCCAGACCATCGTAAGAGTTGTAAACATTGTCACTACCGCTAGGATAGTCTAGCTCTCTAACTCTTGTGCCAGTCATTACATAGGTATTGGCGATTTCACCGTAATAAATTCGGGGTTGCCCAATCGGAATACTTTCACGAATGGCTTCACTAGAAGTTGTCAGAGCGCTACTATTACCGCTAATATCTTTGACAAAATATTCTGGTAGACCACCCGCCCCAACTGTATTAACTGGGCTAACAGTAAACCCAAAACCGTGGGTATAAATTAAATGGCGGTTAACCCATGTTTGAGCTTCCTGTGGTACGCCAGTGTAGTCTAATTCTCGTGCGGCAATCAGTACCTGCCGCCGTTCTGTTGATTCAACTGCTTCCTGCTTAGGTTCTGGTGGCTTTTGCGGGGCAGAAGGTCGGCGTGAAGTCACATCTGTTTTCAGAGTATATCGATCGATATCGGCATCGGGAAATCGATAATAAGGTCGAATTTGTTGCAGCTGACGGTTAGTTTCTAAGAGTGGTCGTTCATCCCAAAGGCGAATATTCCGAATTGTCAAGTCATTCTTTTGAATATCAGCTTCAGTCAGTGTTCCTTGCGGGTTAAAAGTTCTAACATCGATCGCCTCTAAATCGAATGCTTGGCGAGTTAAGGCAATAGTCCGCTGAATGTAGGGTTGCTCTCGTTGCAACTCATTAGGTTGAACAATTAAATATTGCACCACAGTCGGTAAAACAACATCAGCAGCCACAACTAATACTAAATAAACCCCTAACCCGTAAAAGACAAAGCGACGATACTGAGATTTTGCTTTCCAGAAAAACGTTCGCCAAAGGAGGTAAAAGGCGATCGCTACTGCCACAATGGACAATACGGTATAAGCTGGCAACTGGGCTGTCACATCGGTATAGCTAGCACCATAACTCACTCCACGGCTAGAATACACAAGTTCATAACGACTCAGCCCATAACTCAAAGCCACTACCAGCATCAACAAGCCACCCATACCGAACAAATGACGCTGCTGCTGGGGTGAAAAACCAGGGAAAATTCCCTGACTCAAACTATCCGCCGACAAGAGATAAGTGAGAGTAACGGCGACAAAGCCATACAAACATAATCCCATCAGCCAGAGTTCTAACAGTTCCCAAAAGGGTAAGGAAAATACGTAAAAGCTGATATCTCGACCAAATAAAGGCTCAGTGCTGTTGAAAAGGGTAGGGTGCAAATATTGCAGCACCTTTGGCCAGTGTCGGAATATGATGAAGGCAAAAATGGGACTGGAGAGAATTGCGATCGCAGTGAGTAAAAATTGGGGATAGATTAAGATAGCGATCGCTACTGTCCCAATTAAAGCGAGATACCAAACTTGAGAGACAATCTGCTTCAAAAGTTGCCAGATTGTCTCCGGTCGAAATAGAGCGGGAATGGGTAGAATAGCCTGATTAACTGGAGTATGCCAGTAGAAAAGAGCAATTTGACCATAGTGAGCCAGCATTAACCCAATCAACAAGCTCAATATCAGAGCTAAGGGTAATAACCAGCGTAATTTTAATGCTTGAAAGCTTTGTGGCGCAAGTATCCGGGTTTCATTGCGTCTGGGATAATTAGGACTGAGAAAATTTGTTAATTCACTATTGAGTTCTGCTTGCTCAATCTTTAGAGACTGGGAATATTTTAGCCGTTGTGCTAAAGCCAGGTTTAGCAGTAGATAGGCAGCAGTGATCCCAGCCACGACTACCCACAAAATACCACGAGTCAGCAGCCTCAACAAAAATACTTGAAGATAGCCGACTTCCCGAAACCAAAAAATCTCTGCTCCCAAGCGGGAACCCAGATCCAGAAGTAGCCACAGTCCCAAAAATCCGATTAATAGCCGAAAGCCCCATTTCCAATACATTGATATGTAATTTAAGAAGAACGCCAATTCTCTATTTGCAAGCCGTTAACTCTTTGAAATTCTCGAACATTAGATGTTACAACAATATGATTGTGAGTTAGTGCTGTTGCTGCGATTAATACATCATAAGAACCGATAGGAGTACCAGCTGTTTTCACAATACTTCTAATTTGGGTAGCTTGTTCTGCTTCTTCCACACCAAAAGGTAAAATTGTAATCGAACCTAACAATGCTTCAATCAATGATTGGATTTTTAAGGCACGTTGAGGATTGATGGCTAATCCATACTTAACCTCCATTCCTGTTAAAGAGGAAATAAAAATATCTGTAGGAGTAGTAGACTTTAATAACTTGAGAGTATTTTTTTCTCCCTTGACAAAATCACTAATTACGCAGGTATCGAGTCAATAACCCATCATTAAAACTCGATTTCGTTAGGTGGTAGCAGTTCGTCTCGGTAGGACTCAAAAATAATACTTTCTACTACACCTTGATGTTGCATAATAGTTTCTGGGCAAGTCATGGGTTTTGTTTCTAAGAAAGTAACAAAGACTTTGCTTTCAGTAATATCTTGTGGTTTTTCAGCTAGTTCGATTTTGCCGTTTTTATAAATTCCTTCAATGGTTCGTAGCATTGTTTTTACCTTCTATCGAAATTCTAGTAGTATTTATAAATCAGAACGCGTAGCTTGTGGTGATGCATATTTCATGATGCCTTGTCGAACTCAATATTGAGGTGCTTCAGTGTCCGCATGAGTACATTTGGTAAATATTGGTATCCTTCTTGTGCCAAGCGAATGTCCTTCAGGCGTAGCAGCAAACGCTGATATGCAATCTGCATTTCCTTACGAGCAAGCATAGCACCCAAACAAAAATGAATCCCATAACCAAAAGATAGATGGTTGCTGGCATTATGGCGGCGCACATCGAAACGCTCACCTTCAATAAATTTTAGCGAGTCGCGGTTAGCAGCATCGAAGCGGAGCATTACTAAAGACCCAGCTTTGAGATCGACATCTTGAAGCTTTGTATCTTCCGTCACAACTCGCCACATTCCTGCTGTCGGACTTTGCATTCGTAAAACTTCTTCAACAAAGTTATCTAACAGAGAAATATCTGTTTGTAGCAACTTCATCTGCTCTTTGTTGTTTGTCAGCAACAACATCCCACCTGCGATCGCACTGGTGACAGTCTCATTGCCTGCCACTAATATTTGCTGAATTATACTCAGCAGTTCAGCAGTGTCGAGCGATCGCTCTCCATCCACTTTTGCTTGTACTAAGTCAGTAATCAAATCATCTTGAGGCTGTTTTTGGCGTGACTCTATGACATCATGAAAATAATGCTGGAAAGCGACAACATCTTTAGCACACTCGATCTCTTGCTCTCTAGAAAGTATGTGGCCTAAACGCGCAATAAAAGAATCAGACCATTGCTTAAACTTCGGCAAATCTGCTTGCGGCACACCTAACTGTTGAGCAATAACTTTGAGCGGTAAGGGTACGGCAAACTCACTGACGAATTCACACTTGCCGCGATCGATAAAGCTGTCAATCAGTTCATCAACAATCTGCTCAATCAAGTCACGCATTTTGTTGATACGCGACGAGGTGAAAGCCTTATTCACCAGCGAGCGAAATCGCTCGTGTTCTGGTGGATCTGCCGTCAGTAGGGTGTTCATCTGAGGCCAGCCTTGAGCAGAAATTTTCTGCAACTCTTGATCATGTTGTTCTTTGCCAGCTAGTAAAGCCGAGAAATTGCTAGAGAATACTCTTGTATCCTTAAGAATTTCGATCGCTAAGTCATAGCGAGTCACAAGAAAGAGTTTTGCTTCCGTTGTGGAACTTGGTAGCTCCATAATTGGTGCTTGCTCCTGTGCCAACTTGTAGAATTCATAAGGGCACACAAGCACTTCTGGATCGAAGAAGTTGTAGTCTGACAGATGCTTCATGCTTCTAATGGCGGTCAGTGATGGTTTACTTTAACTGATTTTGAGTCAACATCATCTTAACAAGTTACTCACCGCCGGCTCATTGGCGATCGCAGTTTAGGTGCAACGAAAACTGCAACGGTCATCAATGCAAATTCTGACGCAGCCAAAGCGCGATCGCTACGCCCCCCGCAGGCATCGCAACTCCTAACTTCCAACTCCTGACTTCCGACTTCCACCAACTAGCTGGTGAAGTTGTAAATTGAAGTCGGAAGTTACTGCAACGCTTTCTCGCAGAGAAGAGCCATCTTACGATCGCCTATTCATGTTGAACGCAATTATTTTGAAGCCATTCGGCTATTGATTCTTGAGTTTCTTGACCGATTGCAAGTCGTTCCATCATTAAGACAACTTCCGTCTCTGGAACATTCAGTGAATATCCATTTAATTCAAGAAAGGTAGCCATCGTTACGAAAGCTACCCGTTTATTACCGTCTATAAATGCATGGTTTTTAGCAAATTCATAGCCATAAGCAGCAGCTAAATCAAGTATCGTGGGTGTTGGCTCACCAAAGATGAGCAAATTCTTCGGTCTATCTAAACTAGCTAAAAACAAATTGTTATCTCTTATACCAGTAAGACCTCCATGCTGTGCTAATTGGTCTTCATGCATAGCTCTAACAATTGTTTCATCTAGCCAGAAAGGCTCGTTCACTTCGCTAACTCATGAAGTGCATTCCTGTATTTAGTACTTACTTTTCTGTAAGCTTCCATCGCCTTTTCAAAATCAGGGTTACAGGCAGTTAGGTGAACACCAGAGGGAGTTTCAGTGACAAACACGTTGTCCCCTTCTTTAACTCTAAGTTTTTGCAGAGCTTCTTTAGGTAGTGTTACACCCAAGGAGTTTCCAACTCTACGAATTTTTAAGGTGTACATAAATCAATAGGCTCTTTAAAGTAGTAATACTTTTGTAGTAACACATTTTTGTAAACAGTTTACAGAAATTTTCTAATCTCCTTACAAAATCAAAAATCATTACAGCGCGTCCCTTGAAGTGAGAGACTTTCGGTAAAAATATTCAATTACCGACAAGTGTTGTGTGGAGATTCTAGCCAGTTGCCCTCGCTCAACAAGCGTGTTATATCAATCTTAGTAGCTACTACAGCACTCTCATAACTGGCCCGCGCCAGGACAATGGAACGACGATGAATTCACTTGGATCTAAGTCGAAGGTTGAACTACAAAATCGAGGGATGTCTCCTTTGAACAACCCCAAGGATTGGTCATGGCCATTCTGGGCTGCTGTCCCACTTTACCCCTACGGCAGGCGGCGGACACTTCGTCAGGAAATAGTTAAGGACACTATCTGGACATTCGATCAGCTTCACGGCATTCTCTACACCATCGTGCCGATTCGCATGACTATCGTCAAGCTCTCTGCTGGAGGACTTCTGGTCTATGCACCCGTTGCTCCAACAACTGAGTGTGTCCGCTTGGTGAATGAGTTGGTAGCAAAGCACGGTGAAGTTAAGTACATCTTACTGCCAACCAGTTCTGGTCTAGAGCATAAAGTCTTCGTTGGCCCCTTTGCTCGTCGCTTTCCTCAAGCACAAGTCTTTGTTGCCCCGCACCAGTGGAGTTTTCCGTTCAATCTGCCGCTTAGTTGGCTAGGCTTTCCCCAAAAACGAACTCAAGAACTCCCAGAGGACTCAAGCCTTGCTCCCTTCGCTCTGGAGTTTGACTATGCAATATTGGACATCAACTTGGGACGAGGTTCTTTTGCAGAAGTTGCAGTGTTCCACAAGCGATCGCGCACTCTGCTTGTAACTGATTCTATACTTTCTGTTCCAGCTGACCCACCAGAAATCCTCCAATTAGATCCTTATCCCTTACTGTTTCATGCCAGGGACAATGCCTCGGAGATAATCGAAGACAATGAAGACAACCGCCGCAAGGGATGGCAACGCATTTCACTGTTTGCGCTTTACTTCCGTCCGAGTGCCTTAGAAGTTGCTTCAATCGGACAGATGTTTCGTGATGCTCTCAAAGCACCACAGCGATCGCTAAAAACGTACTTTGGTTTATTTCCTTTTCGCTGGCAAGAAACCTGGAAGCAGGCATTCGACGCTCTACGAGGTCAGGGACGACCATTTGTTGCACCGATTTTGCAAATCCTGATTTTTCCTCAAGCACCTAGCCAAGTCCTCAACTGGGTTGATACAGTTACAAGTTGGGATTTTCAGCAGATTATTCCCTGTCACTTTGACTCGCTAATTAAAGCAAATCCGCGTCAATTCCGGCAAGCATTTGCTTTTCTGGAAAAAAATCTTTCTTCTAGCGAAAGCCAGCTTCTATCGGAGGAAGATTTAAAATTCATTCAGGAACTTGAAGCGGGTCTAGTTAAACGCGGTATCGCAACGCCAGCTAAAGAGAAATTGTAATCAACTAGCTGAATTATTTAAAACCTCAGCGATCGCCTGGGAAACCGGTAAGCCAGGACAGCGTTCCAGCCAGAAGAACTCGCCAACTGGGTTAACTTCAAGGAATACATGACGACCATCAGGAGTCAAAATAATATCCAGTGCCCCATAGTTTAAACCAAATTCTGCCATGAGTTTGAGCAATTTCTCTTTGACATCTTCGGGCAAAGTGTATGACTCCCAAGCGTTGAGTAAGGCGATTCCCTGTTTGCGCCAGTCGTAACGTGCCTTATCCAAAGCTTGAGAATCAACCGCAGCCGTTAGCACACGCTTACCTACAATAATTGTCCGCAATTCCAATGCCTTGGGAATCTTCTCCTGAAATGTCATTGGGCAAAAACGTAAGCCATCAAGGTTGTCTAGATCCTCTGATGAAATTGGATTTGTAAACACAACTTTTTCTCGCCCTCGTTCATCATAAATAGCGAAGGAAGAGAGCATTTTGGTAATCATTCCCTGCTGACACTCTTGGGCAAATTGCTTTACTGCTATTGGATTATTTGTAGTCAGAGTGCGAGGCGTATCTAGACCGATATCTCTTGCTATTTGTAATTGCAGTTGCTTATTTTCGGCTCGGCGAATATTTGGCAGAGGGTCAAGATGAAACCCCCTGATACTAGCAATCATTCCCTCAATGCTGACGCGAGATTCTTTCAGTGAGGCTTGTCTAAGTTGCCTGTCCATCGAGTTAGGAATTTTTGAGCCAATTGCAATGCGCCGATACCAAACTGCTGACACTTCATTTAAATCTAATGTCTGGTCATCGACACTCAGAATAACTCGCTTAGTACTACCATAATAAATATCTAACTGCATTTCTGTGGGAAATCGGTCTGTGTCAAAACGAAATACTTTCTTTCCTTGGGCTTCAATTGCCTGAATAACTAGAGGAATACTTTCGTTATCTTGGCTGTGAGTAATGATTAAAACAGTCATTTACAAATATGGAGAATGAAGTACGCTACAGATAAATATAGGGGTTATCAGTTGGTTGGGAATTTTTAAGTAAGAGTATTTTACTTCGGTTTTTTGAAAGTAGTGCAGATGCGATCGCTAGAGCAATTGGATAGTCCAAATCTCTCTCCAGCATCCCCCACTCTACTGTAGGATTAATTTCTAAAAATATTAGTTTTGGCATTGTCACTATTGTTAACTCTTGAGAAAGCAAAATATTAAAAAAGTGAACTTAATTTTAATGGGAAGCCAACCCCTAGATGAAGTTGGCAAAGCTAACTGTATTTTTATACTAACAATAGTTTTAAAACCGCATTTCTGGTGTAATCAGAAGTATGCAGCTATGAAGGTCAAGACGCCGAACTGTCATCACCATCTGAAGGATACTTCTGGGTAACAGCGTAATCGTCATTATCAGGCTTCGTGGTTACTGCGCCCTCTTCTTGATCGGATGGATACTTCAGAGTTTGGACAAGTCCATCATTATTCGGGTTTGTGTTTGTGGTACTATTGCATCCACCGATAATCCCTTTTGATTCCTCCTCAGAAAGGTCTTCAAGGCTTTGCCCTTCTAAGAATCGAGCAAAGAATGGTACTGCTTGTGAATTCAACTTTTCTGGTTTGTTTTCAGACACAATCTTCCTCCTATAAAAACTGAACTTACAATATCTCCTGTACTATATTATATGACATCATACTTACCAGTCTCTTTGCCAAAATAAGAGCTTATACATCAAATCACCCTCGTAAATTGGCGAAGTTTGACTTACCAAAATAAGTATTAATTTATCCTTTAACAAATATTGACTTTTGTGTAATTATGCTTGTATAAAGTTAAAAATATAATAATTTTTTTTTAAGCAAGTATGGACGGGGCGCAATTGTGAAACAGTACTACTACCGCAAGGTGGAAGTCAAAAGTCAAAAGTTTGTATATGGCATCACCGTGCCAATTTGGGAAAATTGTACGCTAAAGAATTAGCACAAGCTTCAAAAGCTATACAGAATAAGGCTTTAAGCGATTTAATTTTCAACAATACATTCTTTCAGCTATCCGAACCGTATTGAGAGCGGTTCCTTCCTCTTCAGATGGGTTTAGAGCCATGTTGACTACATATAAATTTATAAAAGTATTACAGTTTTTATAGTATTTATTTTTAAATAAATTTGCATATAAAATCTTGATTAATTTTCAATGATATCCTTAATTATAATTATTGCTTTAGCTGCATTAGTTGCACAAAATTTTTACCAATTGAAACCAATAATGGAATATTAGACAGTTTATAGTTTATAGCAGTCTCAAGAGGGACATAGCCAAAAAAGCTTCAAACTCAGGCATATTGGTCAATTACTAGATAGAGTAAACATAAAGGTTAATAGGTAACTCTACAATTCAAATAAATTTGCGCTACTCAAAAGTAGCTTCGTTACGTGCAAAAAAAGTTGTACAAAAGTGTTTCCTAAAATTCTCACCTACGATGAGTAAATAGCTGAATGTTCGCATTGTTTCTCCTGTTTAAGGTTCAATTTGGAAAACGTAATGAGCGGGTAACTGAGAGGGTGTTTTTACTACCCGCCTAACTTCTCAAACGCCCCCTCAGATCAGACCAAAGTAAACAGAGATTTTCGAGCACTAATCGGGGATTAAAACCTGGATAAGACTAGGTTTTGAAGTGACTGCTCGTAACCTTCCTAAATGCCTACAAACACATCAAGCATCATAGACTTGAAAGTGAATATTTAGGGTAGAAGGATCGGTTGCTCCTCCCCCATCTACAGTGATTCTGAAACCATGGCCAGTTATCTCACTAATTTCGGAATTATCTTGTGTGACAGTATATCCATTTCCACCAATTGCGTTGATATATTGTCCATCGGAACCTGACCAAAATCGGAAACCGGGATCGGGGGCACTGGGAAGTTTGACTACATGAACATTGCCTTGTTCTAAAGTTCCCTCCTGATAAAAAGAAGTTAATTCAACGGTATCTCCTGCTTCAACTTTTCCGTGTTCTGTTTGATCGCCGTCAGTCGCCGGTCCGAGTTTATAACGTATCGGATGTTGGTTGGTGTGATTGATAAATGTAAACTTAAATTCTGCCGTTACAATTGTACGAAATGTAGCCATGTCGATCTCCTTTTCTTATTCTTGATTGGACTTACTCGTTGACAAAAATCTGATGATGTAAATCAGACTTGTTTGCGTTCCTTAGTTGCAGTCGCTCTATGACACCGCTCTGGTTAGATTTCAGCGTAATAGCTCCCCTCGATTCAACTCAAAATCCCGTACTGTTTTAGACGCTAATAATTTTATTTATTAGACGCACAAACTCGAAAGCCTTGTCTTGCACCTACTGGATTTGCAATATACAAACTTCTTTGCTTAGGGTTTCGGGTTTGTGTGTTATTACTAACATTTGTGAATATTACAGGGTCTGTTCCACCAGATACATCTCGCATCACTTTAAAGCGAACACCCCTTGGAGCAGACCACTTTAAAGTAGTAGTACATCCTTGGGTCGAAAAATTTCCACTTGACCGATTGTCTTGACCCTGTTGAGGTTGAGCTTCACTTGATATACAAGTACATATTCTATTTTGTGCTAATGCAGAAGAATTTGGTAGGGTCAATATTCCGACAACTGGTAAAAAGATTAAAGCCGTTGAACTGAGAATTGATACTTTTTGATTAAACTTTAAAAACACAATCGATTCTCCTTATCAAAATAAACCTTATATTTCTATATTGGTTAAACAGAATGAATTTATTCAAGCGCACCTATCCAAAAATCAAATTTTCTAGGTGTCAAATCGTTGTAGGCTATGGATCATAGGGTCTACAATCTGGTAATGAAAATAAATCGGTACTTAGCGCCTTCTTTCTAACGCAGCCATCGCATATTGGCACGGTGATGCTACATACAGCTAATCTTGAGTCATGGTTTAGACAATGACCGCTATTGCCTTTGGATCACGCAATCGTACTTTGTTTGGCATTGAGCCAAGATGGATATATTTCTGAATTGACAAGTCTTCGCAATAACTTCTCAGTGGCGTGACTCTCAACGGAGTAATGGGCTAGACTGTGGTCGGGTAGCAGGACTATATCAAGGCTTTTGCTTGTTTAAAATGGCGGTTTGATTTCCGCCGCGCTGTACTAGCTGTATCTATCTTCTCTAAGGAGCAAATAGGAATACTTGCACCCGAATATTGGGCAAACTTGATTTTGATTTACTTAACTGGTGTAGATCATCAGCCAAACCACAAGATTCCTGCAAATTTGGTCTAGAGTATGCGCTCAGGGGTGTCAATACTGTAATTGTTGATGGCAAAATCATTATGCGTGAGCCTTAAATTTTGACACTTGACAAAGCTGAAGTAATTAGTAACGTTCAGGCAATTGTCAAAAGATGCACTTAAATATCTGAATAATCATCTTTAAAAGCGCGACATTTATAGGAATTATTCACTTCAAAATAATTCAAAATATTCTCTTTGCTCCCAGCTAGTCACCTGCTTTAAATAGTCTTCTGGTGGCTCATCGGCGACGGACTGCAAAAAGCGATTAATTTCACTCTGTTTCATCTTAATAATGAAGTTGATGAACTGCTGCCCCATTTTTTGAGAAAAAAGTTCGCTTTGGCTCAAATATGAAATCGCCTCTGGCAAACTTTTGGGTAAGGCCGCACTTTCTGTAGCGTAAGGTTCATCTGTTGGAGAGCCAGGGTCAAGTTTACGATCTACACCATCTAATCCAGAAATCAATTGCGATGCCATATACAGATAAGGATTGGCTGCTGGTTCTCCAACTCGGTTTTCAATATGGGTGGTGGGGTCATCAAAACCGCCTTGTAATCTAATCATTGCCCCTCGGTTTTCCAATCCCCATCCAGCACGATCGGGAGCTAGAGAATAAGGCCTAAATCTTTTGTAGCCGTTAATTGTCGGGGTTGTGAACACAGAAGCGGGATTGGCGTGTTTCAGAAGACCACCAACGAAATGTTTACCTAAATCTGACATTAAGGTTTTGGTGTTTGCAGACATGAAAGCGTTCTCGCCTGTGCTTCGGTCTACAAGGGATTGGTGCAAATGCCAGCCATTGGAAGAAGAACCTTGCAATCCTGGACGACACATAAACGATGCGATGTAACCTTGTTGACGGCAGATTTGCTTGGTCGCCATTCGGAATATCATCATTGTATCCGCAGCTTCTAATGCCGGAATCGGGTCAAAGGTAAATTCAAATTGACCCGCACCCCCTTCGTTTTCTACACTTCTTAAAGGCAATCCCATTTCAACTAAGTTTTCTGCCAGAACGCGCAGCAAGTCGTGAATCTCTGGATTGTGGGATTCTAAAAGATATTGGAAACTATGCTCTACAGCGCTAACTTTGGCAGGTTCACCAGGTTTTCCAGAAGTACCAACATTAGCGATCGCTAACATCGGATCTAACAACTTTGCCAGATACCACTCAACTTCTAAGCCGACAATATGCTCCAACCCTCTTTGATGTAACTCTACCAATGATTGGCGCAAAATACCGCGACTGGAAAAGGGCATTACCTGACCATTTTGAAAGTATTCATCACAGAGAATAAAGCCAGTACGTTTTGCCCAAGGCAGAATTTTGAAGGTATCAGGGTCAGGAACAGCCACAAGATTTGGCGCACCTGTCATCAAAGGCATATCTAAACTACCGCCAGGCACAAACGGGTTAAATACTATTGCACCACCAGTATCAAACAGGAATGTCCCTGTGCTGATTTGCATACCGTTTTCTAAGGCGCTGAAAAATGTCTGCGGTAAGAGCGATTTGCTGCGAACAATGCCGTGCTGGTCTGACCAAGCTGTACGAATCAACAATAGATCCCGTTCTTTGACAACAGCCTTGATCTTTTCAGATGCTTCCTTTTGGATTTCTGTCCACAGGTGATGACGCTCAATAAATCCGGGTCTTTTCATTTGGATTGCCTAATCATGTTCAACTGCTTGTGCGGTGAGTTTGAAATCAGCCTTCATCAGGCGTTTCCATTCTTGGTGATAACCGCGAATTGCTAACTCATCTGTCACAGGCCCGGTGATGACACCATCAACATCAATATGATGGCGATCGCTAATGCCAAACCCGCGATTCATTGCCACCCACTCGATTTCTGGAATACTTAACCCCCGCTGACATTCAGCAAAGTTGATCATATCGTCAGGAATGCCAAAACTGGGAAAATCTTCCTGAGTCCTCATCCGCAAAACATTCACTTCATCTGGTACTTCAGCGATGGTGGTAGCATATATTGTCAGTTGAGTGCGATCGACAGCTAGGGGTTCAATCACTTCGATTTGATTGCCAAAAACTACCAGATTGGGAAAAATAGTTAAATTCATCTGCGAACCAATGGACAAATCTAACCAATAATCTGCCCGATCGCCCCACTTTTCTCGGATCTTTGCTTCATAAGCTTCTCGTCCTGGCTGGGGTCGTTGTTGTTGCCAGAAAGCACCAGCCCGTTTTTCGTAACTGGGGCGCTGATCGATGAACATGTGCCCATGACCAAGGTACTGCACATACATCGGCCCTTCATCAGGATTGTGGGCAAAATATTGCATGTCTTTTTCGGTTTCTAAGCGATTGGCCACAGCCAGCAGAGAACGGTGTGAAAAGGGGACATGATAACCATCAGCGGCATTATCGTAGGTAAACTTCCAGTTACCTTGATAAATCATTTTGTGTGCGCTACTTTGTACGGTGATTTGAGCGTTGGGAAAACGGTCAATCCACTGATCCAATAAATCTTTGGCTCGTCCGAGATAGGTGATTAAATCTGGTGCTTCAGAATTCAAAGTCCCAAAGATAAAACCACGATAGCTTTCTACCCAAGGAATTTGTCCCAGGTTAAATTCTGGGCGATGAAAGTCAGCAGCATAACCCTTTGCCCAAGGAACTCCTGTGAGTTTTCCTGTGTTGCTATAAGTCCAGCCATGATAAGGACAGGTAAAAGTTTTCGCACAACCACGAGTTTCACGGCAAACTGTCGCTCCTCTATGGGTACAGCGATTGAACAAAGCGCGAATTTTATCTTGGCGATCGCGCAGGATAATTATTGGACGATGCCCCAGATTAGATGTCTTAAAATCGTTGGGGTTGGGTATTTCGCTTTCATGAGCAAGGTAAACCCAGGTTCCGCCAAAAATCCGAATCATTTCCTCCTGGAAAATTCTCGCATCCGTATAAACACAACGGTGGACTCGTTCTGGCTGAATTAGATAATCCCAGTCATAGTCTTGTTTGAATTCGCTGTTTCCATGTAGCATGGTTAGCTTTTCTCAAAAGAAATTTGACAAATAGACCTGTATGATATTGCTAACTTTAAGCTAATACGTCTCTAAATTTAGACATTTTTTTGTTACAGCAATTTTCATGTATTTGAACCACACCTGTAATCAGGGCACGCCCCTACCCCGGATTTCTCACAATGTTAGCGATCGCCTACGAGGGGCAAGTACGCCATCACAATTCTTAACAACCAGTCTAATCAAAGTAAGAAACTCAAGTTTTCATGACCTCGATCCGCATCAATTAAATTCACCTGCTTGAGAGCTATTTTCCATTTGCCATACTGCTGGTGCAACCTGTGTAAGTACCAACCAGCAAAGGTTTGCGTCCGTCCTTGACGAAATTCGTGAATGAGAAAGTTGGAGCGAATTTTGACTTCTTCTTCCTTTGCACACGAAAATATTTCAATATTACTAATTATTCGACTAGTACGCGATCGCGGTGTTTGAGCATAAGCAAAACCACACTGCAACCAAAAGACCTTATCTTCTAAGCGTCTGTGGTCATCGAAAGCGATGGATACTTCTTTTCTAGGGTCTCCACCACCTGGAATAGTAGGAATCCAATAAAGGCATTTGTTGGTAAATAACCCCAACCAATCATCAAATTTACCATCATCCAGTAACCGTGCTTCCAGAAACAGTAATGCTTTGCACTCTAACTCAATTGATTGATTAACTGCTTTTCCTTCATTTTCCCACTCTGGAAGTCTTTTAATTAATTCATGATAAAATTCCCGATCCACGTAATAGGAATCTTGTGAACTTTTGGGATTTTCTTTATTATATGAATTCATGTCAGTGTGTACGTTGTTGACAAAGCCAGAGATTGCATCATCGCTAGTGCCCGTATCGATAATGTCCCCGTTCTTATTGTAGATATCGACCGGGTTGTATCCCAATACGGTTCGGATAAGCATTTTTCACTTTCCTTGTGGTCTGGGGAAAGGTTAAGGGGTAAAGGGGAAAGGATGTATTCAAAACCTTTCACCTTTCACCTTTCACCTTTAACCGAACCGTATTGGGTTGTATCCTTACTTGGTTTCTATATCAGTGATTGTGTAGTTGCCAGCGCCAGTTTTATGGAGAATTTAGAAAAAGTAAGTTTAGAGTCTAAAAGACTGATTTTGCAACCGATTTCCTTGGAACATACAGAAGATGTATTTCGAGAATTTACAAGCGAAATTACCACCTTTATGTATCCGAAACCAGCCCAAAGTCTCAGTGAAACCGAAAAGATAATTAAAGAGATGATTCTACAACGAGAAAATCATACTGATCTAGTATTGGTAATTCTCAAGAAGGATGGTTTAGAGTTTTTAGGAATTTGCGAGGTTGGTGCTATTGATACTCAGACACCGGAGTTAGGAATTTGGCTCAAGAAATCCGCTCATGGTCATGGTTTTGGTAGAGAGGCAATTGATGCACTAAAAGGCTGGGTGGATAAAAAGATGGAATACAATTATCTTTCCTACCCTGTTGATAAAAGAAATATCCCCAGCCGGAAAATTGCGGAAAGCCTTGGGGGGAAAGTATTTCGGGAGTTTCAACAGATTAACAAGAGTGGCGATCTTCTGGATGAGGATGAATACAGGATTTATAAATAAACGGCATCTCCTGCTAAGTACGCGAAAAATACTTCTTAAATGACTAAAATTATCGCATCTCGCCAAATTCCTTGATATTACCCAGACTTAGGTAATCTATACTACTCTCTAGATAAGGGATTGTACCACTGATCCTTTGGTAAGAGCAGTTGATCTGACTCAGGTGGCCCCCATGTATTTGGCTCATACTCATAAACAGGTGTGACGTTATCGAGAATTGACTGGACAATCCGCCATTCCTCTTCGACGGTATCTTCCCGTACAAACAAGGTGGGATCGCCTCGCATAGCATCACCCAATAAACGCTCATAGGGTTCCATCTCGTCGCCACCTCCGTAAAAGGCCAGGAGTTCAACCGCAGAGCCGATCATATCTTCTCCAGGGATTTTAGTGCGAGCACCCAATCCCACAATTACCTCTGGATCTAGTAAAAAACGAACATAATTAGCGTTTTCTTTTCCTCCCTCCTGGAACACATCTAAAGGTGGACACTTGAATTTGACCATCACCTCAGTAGTTTTAACAGGCAATTTCTTTCCAGCCCTGATGTAGATGGGAACTCCTGACCATCGCCACGTATTAATAAATAACCGCACGGCAACAAAAGTTTCTACTTGGGAGTCAGGCGAAACACCTTCTTCGTTGCGGTAATCAGAAAATTGACCGCGAATAATCTCATTGGGTTGCACTGAAGGTATAGCTTTGAGAATACGCTCTTTTTCATCCCGAATGGAATCGGTAGCAGTACTAGCGGGAGCATCCATGCACACTGAAGCCAATACTTGCAGCATGTGGTTTTCCACCACATCTCGAATTGCACCAGTTTCCTCATAGAAGCGCCCCCTTCCTTGAATGCCAAAGTCTTCAGCCATCACAATCTGGATGCTTTCAACATAGTTGCGATTCCAGATGGCTTCGAGAAAAGAGTTGGCAAACCGAAAATAGAGTAAATTCAGCAGTGGTTCTTTGCCCAGGTAATGGTCGATGCGATAGATGGCTGATTCAGGAAAAACTGATGCCAGAATTTGATTTAACTCGCGTGCTGATTCCAAATCTCGTCCAAATGGTTTTTCAATTACCACCCGCGCATTTTTAGCACAGCCTGATTCACCCAATCCTGACACTACTTGTGCAAACAAGCTCGGTGGAATTGCCAAATAGTACAAGGGATGAGTGGCATCACCAAGGGCTTGACGTAATTTTTCGTAAGTTTCTGGTTTGTTGTAGTCACCAGCAACGTATTGGAGTAGACCAGAAAGTTTCTCAAATGCGTCTCGATCTATACCACCATGATGTTCTAGGCTATCACGGGCCCTTTCCCGAAGTTGCTCCGTCGTCCAAGGTCGTCCGGCAACCCCAATCACTGGGACATTGAGATTGCCCCGTCGTACCATTGCCTGAAGGCTAGGGAAGATTTTTTTGTAGGCCAAGTCACCTGTTGCCCCAAAAAATACCAGTGCGTCTGAATCAGGAGTTCCCATGACTAACCTCTTTAGGAATTAGCTTTTTTATGATGCCCGCCAAACTGATGGTGCATGGCTGATAAAAGTTTGTTGCCATGCACTTAACACCGATTCATCAATTGCTGCGATCGCACTCCAGCGACCTTCGCCAGAATTCTCTTGGTTGTATTGGAGTCCGACTGATGGATAAATTATAGGGGTTTAAGACCCTCACTACGAAAGTTGTAACTTTTGAATTTTGGCTTCTAGATTTTTTCAATTGGTATCAGAATTATACTCAGGGATTTCCGAAAAATAAATCATACCAATTTGGGATTTTAGATGAAAAATTCTTGCAACTCTCATATATGCATAGAATGTATACTCAAAAACCTGAAGAATAAATAACATTCCGGTGGATAGAAGAGACAGCCAATAGGGTATGCAACATTACGATGAGGAATTTCTCAGAAAAGACAATTGATTTGATTTGGGCGATCAAAGAATTTCTTAGTGCCCACCAATGCTGCACTCCTTAGACGAAGAAATTTTAGAGCAAATGTTGTCAGAATTAATAAGATAGTAATTTATTTTTCTTAAAAATCAGAGTTGGCAGTAATTAAATAATGGATTTATTTGATCGGCATCTTGCAAAAATAACTGAAGAAGAAGCACCCCTAGCGGCTCGGATGCGTCCTCGGACACTTGATGAATTTGTTGGTCAAGATCATATTATCGGACAAGGAAGGCTACTGCGGCGTGCTATTAGTTTGGATCAACTGTCTTCATTAATCTTTTCTGGGCCACCAGGGACTGGCAAGACTACTTTAGCGCGGGTTATTGCCAACAGCACTCGCGCTCACTTCATCGCTATCAATGCTGTACTTTCGGGAGTCAAAGAAATCCGAGCGGCAATTGAAATGGCCCAACAACAGCGCAAGTTCCATAACCAACGAACTATTCTTTTTGTCGATGAAGTCCATCGTTTTAATAAGTCTCAGCAAGATGCTCTATTGCCTTGGGTAGAGAATGGTACAATCATTCTCATTGGTGCTACCACCGAAAATCCTTTTTTTGAAGTCAATAAAGCACTTGTCAGCCGTTCGCGGATTTTTCAACTTCAGCAATTAACTGATAAAGATTTATACAAAATTGTTGAGCAAACACTAGCTGATTCGGAACGCGGTTATGGCAAGTTAACAGTACAAATTG
>JADEXV010000466.1 GCA_015206945.1 Nostocales cyanobacterium LEGE 12452
GCTTATAAAGGTCTTCATCATTAGCAGCTGCTATTGCTGCTCCCTTGTACAGAGGCGAGATGCCTTGACCCCTAACCTGCCCCCGCGGATCAGGCCATACATATATCTCGTTTGAAATGATCTTTTTCTGAAAATACGGGTGAGAGTGAGCGGTTGGCATACCGATTGCGATTGGGCCAGGATTAGCGGGAAACACATAGTGTAATCCGTATTTTATAAATTCGAACAAGCCGTTCCTTGCTACTTTTTTGCGGTCTGTCAAGTACAAACCTGCTAGTGCATTTCTGGCGAGTGACTGGGATACCTCCGAAAGACTAATATCCAGTTCGACAGCAATATCCCTATATTGCCAAGGTCTGTTTTCCCACAAGACAATCTTACAGAGGACGACCACGTCCTGGGGTCTCATGCCATTATGTGCTATCATATTTTCAAAGTTAGTTTTTTGTTCGCGATTTGCAAACAAAAAACAAGCAATAATTCATTTGTCGTAATGTGCGTCCGAAAATCGATGGAATAACTATCATTGACTGTTATTCCATCGAAGAAATTATTAGTAGTCTACGAAAACATGACCTTCATATTCGCTGTATCCTTCTAAAAACAAGTCTCTGGCAAAGGCCTCATAGTCAAAATATTTTTCCAGCGTAGATGTCACACCTGATAGCAGTCCTGTCTCTTCGACGTATTGGTAGGCGTATTCGAGGGTAGCGTCTTTACCTGAGCCACCGAAGAGTCCCCGATAGCTTTCCCGGAAACTTTCTACCTGATCTTCCAGCTCGTAACCGTTGGAGGGCCAATAGTTGATCTGCTTACAGTAAATCTCGAATGCCTCGGCAGTCTCACCGTCCATTTTATCTGCGGCCTCAAAATAGGTAAATGCTTCTTTGTTTAGGCTGCATTCTGATATCAAAAAATCCGGGATGTTTTCCCAGTCTTGGAACATTAACTCGGGGTCTAGCTCGTTCCGATGGAACTCATAGCAGTCTTGCAGGAATTCTTTGAGGTCTGCGTAGTCCGTCAGGTCAAACCACTTACCAAACAGCGACCCATTGTTGTACTGGCCGTAGGTTCCCACATAGATTTTCGGAGTATTTTTAAGGTTTCTCATGATTGAAAGGCATTTGAGTTGCTTTGGCCCCGGCTTTGTGCTCAGGGCAATCGCTGCCTATCAATCGAAGAAAAAATGACGGGGCTCGTCCCCTTGGCTGCAAGCCCATCCGGCGGTTTAAGGTGCGGCTGGACAATGTGCGGTCAGCTAAAAAGCCGGATGACGCAGTGCAGGCTTGCAACCGTCATTTTTTGCTTTGTAACTTTCGTTTGCACTGAACACGTTCAGTTAGCCGCTCATCGAGATTTTTATAATTTGGTATCGAAATTTGGGTAAGGGGATTGAACAGGTGGAGAAATATGAATGGAGGTATTTAGGATATGGCAAGATGAGCGGAGACGAGTTATGCTCAAACCAGTTTCAATTTGTGTTGACTGGCAACCTTTTCAGATGTCGAATGACATTACAAAGGTTTGAAGACTGGGCTAAAAAAATCACTTAGCTCGACTGCGAGCGCTTCTGCCAAGCGGACCATTGTGTTGAACTCTACATTCTTCTTCCCGTTTTCAATTTTGCTGATTTCGCTCCTTTCCATACCGATAGCTTCGCCTAAATCAAGCTGTATCATGTTGCGATAAAGCCGAATTTCTCTGACGCGTTCCCCAAATCGGATGATTTCCTTCGAATAGCGATCTTTCACCTGTCATGCATTTTGCGAAAGGTGGGGGCAAATGCGAAAAAATAAAGTGGGTTATAACTCACAATTCAATTGGTTTTCCTATATTTGTAACTGTTGGGCTATAAAATGTCTAGTCATGGCACTTCATGAACTCTCTGGAATGTCCGCACGCAACGAGCAATACCTGCTGCTTTTCCGCAACGGTAATGAGCGAGCACTTGATTATTTTTACAAACGCACCTATGACAGCCTGCTCTACCTTGGTAGGGGGCTGGTCAATGACGAGTTCTTGGTGAGCTGCGTTCTACACGAGTGTTACCTGAAAGTCTGGGCACACCGCGCCAAGATTGAAAGCCTCCCTCATGCATACCGGTTTATCCGCCTCAATCTCCGTTGGCAACTCTTGAAACAGGTCCAAAAACCAGCATATCAGATATACCGGAAAATGACGGAAATAGACCACTTGGAACCTTTTCTGGGCGAAAAGCCAGATGTGGAAAGCTATTTCAAAGATGGCACAGAAGAGAAAAGATTGGGTGAAATCGCCAGAGCGATATCTTTTCTTCCCAAACAGCGTCAGCTGATAGCCAGCCTCCATTTTCAGGATGGTCACAGCCCGCGTGAGGTAGCCAAAAGAATAGGGACGAATACGCTGCACGTGACCAGCGAAATCCAAAAAGCCGTAGAGGAGCTTAACA
>JADEXV010000129.1 GCA_015206945.1 Nostocales cyanobacterium LEGE 12452
GGAATCAAGGTTCTCTCACAAGAGTTAGAACACTACCAAACTTTCTGGCAACCTTCCGAAACTCTACCTAAATGGGATATCACAATTTTCCCCGTTTAATTGGTATCTTATTTTCTTGCAAATCCCTAACCTTTATTCAAGGCTAATGAATTGGTATTGATTTGCACAATCAGCTTAACAAGCAAGTTTGTATTGGTGGATAGTACTGCCAAATTGTGTAATGTGACACAAGTACTTCTAGTACACGTAACTGATACACGCAGGATTTAACACATATGCCGATGCCATCCGAATATCAGCGTGCTTCGCTTGACTTCGAGAAATTTCTGCTGGATGCTCGCGAAGCCTCCGGTTTAACAACAACAAATCAAGTCTACACAATGGTGCAAGGTGTCTTGCAAACTTTTCGTCGTCGGCTAACGCTTCCAGAAGCAATTCATTTCGCTGGAATCCTTCCACCTGTTCTGCGAGCCATATTCGTTGCGGATTGGGATACAAATGAGCCGCGTCGCTGTTTTGGAGATCGAGCAGAAATGATCCAAGAAGTGCAGTCTCTACGTGCAGATCACAACTTTGCACCCGACATAGCCATTCAAGCCGTCGCCGTAGCGCTCAGGAAAAACATTGATGAAGCACGGCTTAACCAAGTGCTGACCCACCTGCCAAGCGCAGCCCGTGACTTCTGGTACTCATAGTAAACAGTTTTTAAAACTATATTTTTGCACTCTTAGGGAAAAGGGTGCATGTTGAAGGGAAAGGATTTTGAGTTTCTTTTCCCCGACTTTTGCAAGAAGTCTAGTGATTGGCTGTCGTGTTTGCACCAGTAGTAATTCACACCTGAGATAGCTGTTGAGAAAATATTTGCAGCTTAAAGTAACTATTGACTCAAAAATTCTTGAAGAAAGTAAATATGCAAACCAAACAGCTTGGAAATTCGGAGCTTAACATCACCCCAATCGGCTTTGGTGCTTGGGCGATTGGTGGAGGTGGATGGGCTTTTGGTTGGGGAGAGCAAGATGACCAAGAATCGATCGCAGCAATCAATCGTGCTCTGGACCTTGGCGTTAATTGGATTGACACCGCAGCTATTTATGGTTTAGGACATTCTGAAGAGGTTGTTGCTAAAGCACTCAAAGGTCGATCTAGTCGCCCCTACATTTTCACTAAATGCTCAATGATCTGGGATGAAAAGGGCGAAATTGGTCGCAGTCTGAAAGCGGATTCTGTGCGGCGGGAGGTTGAAGCCAGTCTGCGCCGACTCGAAATTGAAACCATCGACCTCTACCAAATCCACTGGCCCAACCCTGACTCAGAAATCGAAGAAGGCTGGACAACTTTGGCCAAGCTCAAGGATGAGGGAAAGGTTCGCTATATCGGAGTTTCCAATTTCAATGTCGAACAGTTGAAACGTATCCAGAAGATTGCACCAGTTACCTCATTGCAACCGCCTTATTCACTGGTGAAGCCTGATGTCGAAAAAGAGATTCTGCCTTTTTGTAAGGAAAATAACATAGGTGTGATTGTGTATTCACCTATGCAATCTGGCTTGCTCACAGGAAAGATGACACCTGAACGGATTGCCAATTTCCCAGATGATGATTGGCGCAAAAACAATAGTGAATTTCAGGAGCCACGTCTATCTCGTAACCTGAAGCTAGTTGAAGTTTTAAAACACATTGGTAAACAACACGATCGCTCACCAGGTGAAGTAGCGATCGCTTGGACTTTAAATAATCCGGCGGTGACTGCGGCGATCGTTGGCGGACGCAATCCCAAGCAGGTAGAAGGAATCATTGGTGCTGGAGGATTTCGCCTCAATCAGCAGGAACTAAATGATATTGAAACTTTCCTACGGCAGAATCCATAAAATCTCTGAGCGAAAACCTCGCCAACCCCACGGCTTGCTTTAGCCGGGGGTTATTCATACTTTTATTTTGTCGCTACGCCGATAATATGAGGACTAACAATTGGTAATTGTGCATCAAATCGCTCATAATTGATGCTACTAAAACCAGCCTTTCCTAATGCTACCCAAATTTCTCTATCTGGATGACAACCATCACCTATTGTTTTCCAAATTGGACTAACTGTGTTTTGTAGTTGTCGCAATAAACTTCCTTTAGGTGCGGCGACATGTTCAATAAATAAGAAGCGTCCACCTGGTTTAAGTACTCTTAAAATTGCCTGCAATGTATAATCTATATTAGGCACGGAGCATAAAACTAATGTACTAACAACAGTATCGATGCTGTTATCTTCGGCATCTAACCATTCAGCATTACCAATGCGGAGATCGATATTTAAACCCAGTTTTTCTGCTTGTTTTTGAAGGGAAGAATCCGTCTGTAAATTTGGCTCGATTCCTATCCAATGGATATCTTTAGGATAGTAGGGTAAGTTAGCGCCTGTTCTGGGGTCAATTTCTAAAACTTTACCTTGGAGATTAGCAAAAAGAGAGCGTTTGCGATCGCTAATAATTTTATCATATTTGCTACTACTTGAAGCCATCATCCAGGCAAAAAAATGTTTACCAAGGTTTGCAAAAATATTATTTTTTGAATCTCCAATAATTTGGTTTACAGTCATTATCTACTTCCTAATTTTTGAGCCGAGAAATTGGGGTGCTACACAACCATTTGATAGCCTCAAGGTACAATACTTCGTGTTCGTTGTACCTCACCCATTAGACTCACCTGATAGGATGAATTTAATTAACGTATTAAGCGTAGCGACTGACCGTAAGATATCACAGAGAGGGCAAAAGGATAGAGGCGTTTATATATACGACGATGAGCGATGCCTACGGCGGGCTTTGCCTACGCGATGGTTATACAATTTTGGGTAATTATAGCTAGGGATTTTTGAATACGCAATTTGCTGTGGCTGACTTCCAGAAAGTTTCTGACCCCATTTGCCAACAAGTCAAAGAGATCGCTGTTTCCTATTTTAAGTATCTGTGAGAAAAGCTAACATAACTGCGGATGTTATAATCCAAAGTGGGTTTTGCAAAACAGCGTTTATTGGACTCGCATCGCTCTCATGAAGTACGAGATACCAAATTGACAGCGGTAAGAACTTAAATTATACGACGAATAGTGACAAAAAATTTAATTGAAAACAATTGTTTCATTCAAGAAAAACTATGAGCTTTAAACTTCAAGCTTTGCAACTTCCGACTCTCCAGAAAAAATCCGAAGGACCAATTGTAACTGCTTGGCAGAAATTTCTTTTAGATTATGACTTTCCGATTGCTGCCGTTGATGGGGATTTTGGGAATATTACAGCCCAAGCAACTCGTGATTATCAGACTAGTAATGCTTTAACAGTAACAGGAATTGTCGATACTGCTACTTATAAAAAAGCGCTAGAGCAAGGTTTTGCAATTTATTTTGCTATCTATACCAATGGCGGTAAAAAATTCTTAACCTATCTTAATTTTGGAGAAAATGAGGTCAAGGACTTACAAAAAAGTTTAACAGCAATCGGTCGTTTGAATCCCCCATTAGTAGCTGATGGAGACTTTGGTCCCAACAGTACAAAAGGACTAGCAGAAACTTATAAAATAAGAGATATCAATTTTCGAGCCGAGTTAGCTAAACAGCTTTCTAGTACAACAAAAACCAAGCTTGGCATTGATTTGGAGTTGGCTTTAGACAACATAACTGAATACGCCAAAAAATTAAGACAACGATTGAGTGGAAAAGCCTGGGTTAATTTTTTCCCAGACAGCGACTCAATTGATGATTTAGCTTCTCCCTTCCGTCAAAAAGTACAAGCTTTTGAGCAAGCCTTAAAAAATGCCGGAGCTAATATTAATATCTCTTCAGTATTTCGCCCGTCGGAACGAGCTTATTTAATGCACTATGCTTTCCGTATTAGTAATAATGAAATTGCTGCCAAAGATGTTCCACCGATGCCTAATGTAGATATTAATTGGCTACATTACACCAATGCTGGTTCTGTCCAAGCTGCTAAAGAAATGGTGTCTGCTTATAATATTGCTTTTCGACCTGTTCTTACCTCTCGTCATACCCAAAGATTAGCAATTGATTGGGAAATTACTTGGTCAGGAACCTTAAAGATCAAAAACGCTAGTGGAACTATAGTTAGTATCGATCAGCCACGAACGAGTTATGAAAATTCTACTTTATGGCAGGTTGGCCGTTCTTACGGTGTGATTAAATTATCTAGCGATCGCCCCCACTGGTCAAATGATGGACATTAATGCCTTGGAGGAACCGCATATATGGAGAGCGCGGTTCCAAAGTTCAAAGTGAAATTATTGAAGAAGAATTCAGGAGTGGAGCAGGGAAAGCTCCGTCAAGGCTCCAAAATAACTCTTCGTAGGGGATTTCTATTTGCGTCTCCCAATCTCTGCATATTTTTTGAGTACGGTAAACCGTATTGGCTCGTTAGTTCACAAAGATTCATTAAATTGTTAAGTTTAGTTACATAAATAAGTAAAAAAAAGCTGCAAACGTTGTTAAATGGGAAAAATTATGAGAAACGGTAGTATACTTGAAGATCGAGAGAAGCTGAACAACTTTGCCTTACCGTTAGCGAGTCTTCTCCCAAACATAGATGCAAGGGCTAACAAGCATCATGAGCCTTACAGCCCGTCGTAGACATTGCTCAGATGCGAATATACCAGCATTTTTGACTAGTCTTTAATCAAGTTTCTCAAAGCGTTAGGGGAAATAAGGAACAGGGGAAGCAGGGGAAAAGCAATGCTCAATGCCCACTTGCCCATATCCTATGCTCAATTTTCAAGTTAGTTTTCATTATTTAAGGATTGGTAAAATCTATGGGAATTAAAGAACAGCCTAAGTTACCTCGGTTTCGGATCGTTGCTAATATATTACTGGCAGTATCAGGGCTATTCCTGCTCTTAAATTTATTTTTGCCTGGTTTATTTGCTTCCGGCCCTGCTGGTGTTCCCTATAGTCTATTTATTCATCAAGTACAGGAAGGGGAAGTCAGCCGTGTTTCTGTTGGTCAAAACCAGATTATTTACCAATTGAAAGCAGAAAATGCCGAGCCGGCTCAAGTGTTTGCAACGACACCAATCTTTGATTTAGAGTTACCCAAACTTCTAGAAGAAAAGGGAGTTGAGTTCGCTGCTACACCGCCACCCAAAAATACTTGGTTTACAACCCTCTTAAGTTGGGTGATTCCACCACTGATTTTTATTGGTATTTGGCAGTTCTTTCTCGCTCGTGGTGGTGGCGGCGGTGGTCCCCAAGGTGCGCTTTCCATTGGTAAGAGCAAAGCTAAGGTTTACGTTGAAGGCGAATCCGCGAAAATCACCTTTGCAGATGTGGCTGGGGTAGAAGAAGCAAAAACTGAGTTAGTAGAAATTGTAGATTTCCTCAAAACTCCGGCGCGGTTTACGCAAATTGGCGCTAGGATTCCCAAAGGTGTGTTGTTAGTTGGCCCTCCTGGTACTGGTAAGACACTGCTAGCGAAAGCCGTAGCAGGAGAAGCAGGAGTTCCATTCTTCAGCATCTCTGGTTCTGAGTTTGTAGAATTGTTTGTCGGTGTAGGTTCTTCCAGAGTCCGGGATTTGTTTGAACAGGCTAAAAAACAAGCTCCCTGTATTGTATTCATTGATGAATTGGATGCGATTGGTAAGTCTCGTAGCAGTAACGGCTTCTACGGTGGTAACGATGAGCGAGAACAAACCCTCAACCAATTACTAACTGAGATGGATGGGTTTGCAGCTGGTGATGCAACGGTGATTGTCCTCGCAGCTACCAACCGCCCGGAAACCCTAGACCCTGCATTACTGCGTCCAGGTCGCTTCGACCGCCAAGTGTTGGTAGACCGTCCCGATTTATCTGGTCGTGAAGCAATTCTCAAGATTCACGCACAAAAGGTAAAATTAGGAGATGATGTAAATTTAAAAGCGATCGCTACTCGTACTCCTGGTTTTGCTGGCGCAGATTTGGCAAATTTGGTGAACGAAGCCGCATTATTGGCAGCTCGCAATCTGCGTGAAAGGGTTGCTCAAGAAGACTTTGCCGAAGCAATTGAGCGGGTAGTTGCCGGTTTAGAGAAGAAGAGTCGCGTGATGAACGAGACTGAGAAAAAGATTGTTGCATACCATGAAGTTGGTCACGCAATGGTCGGAGCGCTCACAACCGGTAACGGTCGTGTAGAAAAGATTTCGATTATTCCCCGTGGTATGGCAGCTTTGGGCTACACTCTGCAATTACCAACTGAAGACCGATTTTTGATGAATGAAGCAGAATTGCGGGGTCAGATTGCAACTCTATTAGGTGGACGTTCCGCTGAAGAGATTGTGTTTAACAGTATTACCACAGGTGCTTCCAACGATTTGCAACGAGCAACTGACTTGGCAGAACGGATGGTAACAGCTTATGGTATGAGCAAAGTTTTAGGGCCATTAGCTTACCAACAAGGACAACAAGCAGCATTCCTGGGTAATGGTGGTGCTAATCCCCGGCGGGCGGTAAGTGAAGACACATCCAAAGCCATTGATAGCGAAGTCAAGGAAATCGTGGAAACAGCCCACGAACAAGCCCTAGAGATTCTTAGACAGAATCGAGACTTGCTAGAAGCGATCGCTACTCAACTCTTAGAAACAGAGGTCATTGAAGGCGAAAAACTGCACGATTTGTTGAGTCAAGTTAAACCTGTAACTCATTCGTAATTAAGAAAGTCAGATTTCATCCACACAGGTACGCAGAGAATAACTTTGCGTACCTTTGCGTTAAACCTCTGCGTTCCTTTGCGTTTCAGAAATGCCACTCACCGCAATGCAAACACCAGCAACCAAAAATGCCAATCCACCCCCAATAGCACCAACAAAAGGTGTTATCTGTTGCGGCTGGGGAAATATAACGCCAAACAAACTCATAGCTAAAGCAAACCCACCAAAATACATCCCAATTCCTAATCCCGCCCACCGCTGGGGTACTAGTCCCAAAGCAAAAGGAATTGCCCCGTTGACAATTAAACTAAAGCTCGCAACGATTACCACAATGATCGGAATTTGTGCGCCCAGAGATATCATTATCAATAACGAGGGAATGATTGCACAGATCCCACAAAGCATTGCTTGACTATTACCAATTTTGACGGCGAAGATTCCTGCTGGTATGCTGGCAATTGCGATCGCTAATCCAATCCATACCATTTGCACGTCAACATTATCAGTATTCAGTTGGGTCTTGAGTACTTTACCCAAGACATCCATGAGAAATCGGATACCCCACGCAACACCGAAACCAGTTCCTAAAATCAAAGCCAATTTCTGTAAGGGCAACTTTACTGTTTCTGTTTTGTTTATTACTGGTGCTTCTGGAGGATTGACTAACCGCAACACAGCTGCCGCCCCCAGCATCACAAAAGAACCGATCGCAAAGGTATAAACTGGGCCTAAACTCAGAATAAACTTGTAGCTTATCGGTTTGAAAGCCCCAATCGCACCGCCTACCAAAGTGACAAAACTTACTGCTAAAGGTAACTGGGCTGGTGTGGAATACATGCCCAATAGGCACATCGCTGGAGAGCGAAATATTGTCATTGCCAATGCCCAAGCTACTAATACTATAGGTAAGAGCGATCGCATCACGGTAGTAGGTGGGATCAAACTTACAACACATGGTATGGCAATGAACAAAGCCGATGCGAGAATCATCCCTACTGAGATGAAGGGAAACCGAGTTCCTATCCAGCGCCTAGCTTGGTCTGAAAGTCCGCCCATCAATGGTTCCAGCACCGCACCCAAAGCGTTTTCGACTAGCACCAAACCAACTGCCAGTGAAGCAGAAAAACCAAACTGAGTCAAAAGTTGCGGCAAATATATATTATAAATTAACCAAGAGAGGGTAATTGCTCCCTGCACCGCTGCCAACACCCAAACTTGCACCCATAAAATATTCAGATGAGATTTCGAGGTAGTCAAGTCGCTTCGCTCCAATTAAAAATTAAAAATTATTAATTAAAAATTTCAAGACGCTCTCTACGAGATGCTGCGCCTAGCTTGTTTCTTTGCAGGAGTACGTGGCCTCGCTAACACTACGCTATGTATCATTGTTAGCTCTGTAGCAAAATTAATTAATTAAAAATTATTCTATTTTTAATTTTTAACTTTTAATTCCAAAAAGGTTATCAGGAGATGGTAGGTGGGGGCTTAGGTGATTTCTGATGAAAAAAATACCTATGTTGACGAGTTTCGAGACTTTGACTCCCTTCTCCTGTCGGAGACGCTGCGCGAACGACTACGCCCTTCGACTATGCTCAGGACAAGCTCAGTACAAGTCAGGGCAAGTCGCTCAGTGCATCGCTTCGCTCAACTCTCGACCACTCAGTTGGTTGAGCGAAGTCGAAACCAACGGCTATGGTAATTTTATTACTAGAATTCACCTTAAACTGCAAACTCGCACTGCTCAAGGCAGAAAACAGAGGCTAGTATTCCTCCTGCCTTCTGCCTCCTGCCTCTCTTTTTAATATTCTGGAACTGAAGGATCGATTTCTCGACTCCAAGCGGTAATTCCGCCTTTGACATTCGTCCCCACAATCCCGGCTTCTTTGAGAATAGCTAGGGCTTTTGCCGATCGCCCGCCCATCTTACAATGAGCAATTAAGCGATGACCATTCAATATTTCCTTCACCTTAGCAACACCATTCCCATTTTCAATGTCTGGTAAAGGCACCAACACCGAACCAGGAATCTTGGCAATGTCGTACTCATGGGGGTTGCGGACATCTAACAGTACAAAATCCTTTGCGCCGCTATCCAACAATTCCTTCAAATCCTTGACAGTCATTTCTTGACTTTCCATCTGCTGTTTTGCCTCCTCTGCCTTAGCTTGTGGAATTCCGCAGAATTCTTCGTAATCTATCAACTTTTCAATTACTGGGCGAATCGGGTTAGGTCGCAGTTTTAACTCCCGAAATTTCATATCCAAGGCGTTGTATAGCAGCAATCGCCCGCTAAGAGTATTGCCTTGCCCCAGAATTATTTTAACAGTTTCGGTTGCCTGGATTAAACCAATAATTCCTGGCAAAATTCCCAATACGCCGCCTTCTGCACAAGAAGGAACCATTCCTGGTGGTGGTGGTTCTGGGAAAAGGTCACGATAATTCGGGCCACCTTCGTAATTAAATACAGTAGCTTGCCCTTCAAAGCGTAAAATTGAACCGTAGACGTTAGGCTTATTCAGCAATACGCAGGCGTCGTTAACCAGATATCTTGTGGGGAAGTTATCAGTACCATCCACTACGATATCGTAAGGTTGAATTAGCTCTAGGGCGTTTTCGGAAGTCAGACGAGTTTCGTATAAATCAACCTGACAATAGGGGTTAATCTCGTGAATGCGGTTTTTTGCCGATTCAATCTTGGGTTTACCCACCCAGGATGTCCCGTGAATTACTTGGCGTTGCAGATTAGAAGTATCGACAACATCAAAATCGACAATCCCGATGCGTCCAACACCCGCCGCCGCCAAATATAAAAGTAGTGGTGAACCGAGTCCACCTGTACCGATACACATTACACTAGCGGCTTTCAGTCGCTTCTGTCCTTCTAGCCCTACTTCCGGTAAAATCAGGTGTCGGGAGTAGCGTTCGTAATCGTCTTTGGTCAACTGGATTTCGTCCAGATTGGGATTGAGCATAGCAGTTATGATGTGGGAAAGCGGAATATTAATCCTATCGAAAAACTGGATCTTATTAAGAGTAGGAAAGACGAATTTTCATCTGTGATAGCGGTAAAAACCGCTATGAGTGAGTGTCTTTAAACTAAAGCGTTAAATTATATTTTCAATTGCCTCTGCTTGAAACTGATGAGTATCATCAAGGCTCCAACTTTTGAGTTCTCCAGCTTTGCCGTTTTGGACGGAAACTATTATATACGAGTATCCCTGCCAAGCGTATAGGCGATCGCATTCTGAAGGGATAGCAGGATGATCTGGGTGGGAGTGAAAAATGCCGATAATGTTCAATGAGCGATCGCGTGCTTCCCTTTGTGTTTTTAGCATAACTTCGGGTGCGATCGTATATTGCCGTCTTTTACTTTCTGTTGTGCGTTCCCCTGGAAACTTAGCCGCCGCTTCAGTATTCCAAACATTTTCTGTTGGCATGACTTCTACCACAGTTTTGCCCTCATTAGCCAGATAGCCCAAAATTATACCACAGCACTCATCTGGATAGGTGCTTTCGGCATGGGTGCGGATGGTTTGCAAGTGTTTTTGACTAAGTTGAATCATGTCTGCGTTTGTGATTTTGGCAACTTCTAACAATTCTTGCTGAATGCGTATACTAGCAAAAACCGCAGGCGATCGCAGCATTAAAAAAAGAGAATATGTATTTTGTATAACTAATCAAAACATTTACCTACTGAGTTATGCTTTCTTATGACGTAGAAATCAGAAGAATATGAAGAATATACAAAGCTCAAAGCTTATACATACATTTATCAGCCAGGAATGTGAAGAGTATGCAAAGACAAGTATTTTAGCATAGACATCTAAGTAACATATTCACTATATAGTTATTTTGAGGCTCTTGAGATATTCTCTATTTTCAAACTAGACACTCACAGATAACAGCCCAGAAGGAGGGCATCAAAATCTTTTTCCGCTTGGAGTTAACTGTTGACTAATTTCTCTTCTAGTAGAACTTAGGCGCTGGCAAAAAACCAAATAATAGGCGAATTTTAGGCATTTAATTGTAAGATTTTTTGATGATTGTTCAGTAATTTCTGTTTAACAAAAACGATCAAAAAGTCTGAAATGGCAGATTGTCTAAATTCACACATTCATTAATTGTACAGTGCTTAAGACTTAGATAGTTTGAGACTCTTAAAAAAGTATACGTAAAAGCCTTGGAATAGGGTGAACATTCGAGAAATATTAGTGTTGATTGAGCATTACATATAAAGGATGCCGAAAACGTCAAATTTCGGTGAATTTTTGTGCATAGAAATCATACAAACAGCAGATTGAGAACTGAAGTTACTAAAAAAATCGATTTAGGCAGGTAAAAGTTATGGCAGATATCATTGGAACCAGCGGTGATGATACCCTACAGGGTACTTATAATGAAGCGGATACGATTAAGGGTCTTGCAGGCAACGATATCATATATCCTAACGGTGACAAAGACACCTTAAGTGGTGGAGGCGGCAATGATAAATTTGTTTCCAACGGCACTGCTATCATCAGCGATTTTGGTGGCGTAGGTAAAGGGACAAACCCGACAGCAGCAGTCATAGCCGAAGTGGACATCCTAGAATTCCAGGGCGATGGCTCCAGTGCCCAAAATTTGTTATTGACCCAAAAAGGCAACAATCTAGAAATCAGCTTTGCAGGGGATGCTTATATAACGAGGTTTTTTGATGCCCCAGTTATCCTGCAAAATTTTGCTCTGGAAAACCTGGAAAACCTCAGCAAATCTACAGGGGCCAATGTAGACTTGGGCAATATCCTGTTTTCTGGAGAAACTAGCACTATAGATAGCTTTGATGTCTTCAATGCTAACTCAACTCAAAGCACTGTCTTCAACTTGAATACAGTCACTTTTCTTAACGACCTCAACAATAATGTTAGCGGCTTTGATAACTCAAATGATGTCATCAATGGTCAGGGCGGGGATGACCTCATTGACGGCTTAAGTGGCAACGACACACTCAGAGGTGGTGCTGGCAATGACTCTCTCATTGGTAGTGCGGGGAATGATATTCTTGTTGGCGGTACGGGTAATGACTCTTCCATAGGTAATCACTCTCTCGTGGGTGGTGCGGGCAATGACTCCCTCATTGGTGGTACTGGTAACGATTACTTAAATGTTGAATTTTCAACAGGCGATAATACTCTCAACGGTGGCATTGGTGATGATACCTTGGATGCTGGGGCAACATCCGGGAATAACTTGCTTTCTGGGGGCGATGGTAATGATTCTCTCTCCACCTCTAACGTTTATAGCAGCTTCAACCCTAACATCTATTACCGCTCCTCAGGTAATAACACCCTAGAAGGAGGCGCTGGTAATGATACCTTGAATGCTCAGTCTCCATCAGGTAATAACTTACTCTTTGGAGGCGATGGCAATGATTATCTCTCCACCTCTGGAATTATAACTTATAGAGGAGACCCTAATTATAAGGCATCAGGCAATAACACCCTCAACGGTGGTGCTGGTAACGATACCTTGAATGCTGGCATTTCAACAGGCAATAACTTACTCTCTGGGGGTGATGGTAATGATTCTCTCTCCATATCTGGCGATAGTATTGACTATAGCGGTCAAGAGTTTTATTACATTTCTTCAGGCGATAATACCCTCAACGGTGGCGCGGGTGACGATACATTGACTGCTGATTATTCAACAGGCAATAACTTGTTTTCTGGGGGCGATGGCAATGATTCCTTCTATCTAAGCACCACATCTTCAGATACTCCTCTCTCTGATTTAGCAATTCAAACGATAGATGGGGGAGCAGGTGACGATTTGTTATCCGTTGATTACAGTTTCGCTACAGCGGGTATTTCAACGACATTCAATGCCACTACAAACAAGGTAGAAATTACGGCGGGCACATATGGGGTTAGTTACAAGAATATTGAACGATTGAATATCTTAGGTACAGCCGATGATGACAGTATTGTGGGAAGCAGTGCGAACGATACGCTCTCTGGAGGGTATGGTGGCAAAGATACAATCGATGGGGGAGCAGGTGACGATCTGTTGTCCGTTGATTACACCTACGGCAATCCTACAGCGGGTATCGCAACAACGTTCAATGCCACTACAAACAAGGGAGTAATTACGGCGGGCACAAATCAGGTTAACTACAAGAATATCGAACGATTAAATATCTCAGGTACAGCTTACGACGACAATATTGTTGGCAATAATGGAAACGATACACTCTCAACAGGCAGTAGTGGCAAAGATACGATAGATGGGGGTGAGGGTGACGATGTATTGTCCGTTGATTACACCTTCAATTTCAATATTACAAAGGCTATTGCAACGACATTCAATGCTGCTACTAACACTGGCTCAATTACGGCGGGCACAAATCAGGCTAACTACAAGAATATCGAACGATTAAATATCTCAGGTACAGCTTATGACGACAACATTCTGGGGAACAGTGGGAACGATACGCTCTCCGGGAGCTATGGCAAAGATACGATTATTGGTGGTGCAGGTAATGATATCTTGGCAGGTGGGAGTGGGGAGGACACCCTAACTGGTGGCACGGGGAATGATAAATTTGTTTATAGCTTGAGCGACAGTTCCTATGACGGCGCTAACACTGATATTATCACCGATTTCGGTGGCGTAGGTAAAGGTTCAAATCCCTCAGCAACCCTGATTGACTCCTTAGATACTTTGCAATTTATAGGTTTCACTGCTCAAAATCTGCAATTAACTCAAAATGCTAACAACTTAGAAATTACCTTTGAAGGTTTCAGTAATGACAGCAAAGTTATTTTGCAAAACTTCAAGTTAGAAAACTTGGATAATCTACCAGCAACTTCTTCACGACCAGCTATTGGCAATATTCTGTTTGATGGACAAACCAGCATCAGCGACAGTTTTGATGTGTTTGATGCTGATTCCACTCAAACTACTGTGTTCAAAAGAAACACTGTTACTTTCCTAAATGATCTGGATAACAACATTAAGGGTTTTAACGACTCCAATGATGTCATCAATGGTCAGGGGGGTGACGACATCATTGACGGCTTGAGTGGTAATGACTTGCTCAGAGGTGGTGGGGGAAATAACACCTTAGAAGGAGGTATTGGTGACGATACCTTGAGTGCTATCAGTTCAACAGGCGATAACCTGCTCTTTGGGGACGATGGTAATGATTCTCTTGATATCTCTGGCAGGATATTCAGCGACCAATCTAACAGATTCGGCAATTTTGACTCTCGCTCATTAGGCAATAATACTCTCAATGGAGGTGTAGGTAACGATACCTTGAATGCTAGCGGTTCAAAAGGTGATAACCTACTCTCTGGGGGCGATGGTAATGATTCCCTTGATATTTCTGGCAGCTACAGTAACAATTATGGCTACGCCTCCGACTCTCGATCATCTGGTAATAATACTCTCAACGGAGGTGTCGGTAACGATGCATTGCGTGCTGGTGGTTCAAAAGGTAATAACCTGCTCTTTGGGGGTGATGGCAATGATTCTCTTGACATATTCGGCAACTACAGCAACAATTCTGGGCAGTACTCCGACTCTCGCTCATTAGGCAATAACACTCTTAATGGAGGTGTAGGTGACGACATCTTGAGAGTTGCTGGTTTAACAGGTGATAACCTGCTCTCTGGAGGCGATGGCAATGATGAGCTTGATATCTCTGGTGACTACTACAGCTCCAACTCTAACGACTACTCCGACTCTCGATCATCTGGTAATAATACTCTAGAAGGAGGCGCTGGTGACGATCGCTTGAGCTTTAGCAATTCAACAGGTGATAACCTTCTGTCTGGGGGCGATGGCAATGATTCCTTTAATCTAATCATTAATTCCATAGATACTGACCTGTCTGATTTAGTGACTCAAACGTTAGATGGGGGTAATGGCAATGATTCGTTGTTCACCCTTTACAACTATGCTGCTGGGGGAATTACTTCAACATTCAATGCTACTACTAATACTGGCTCAATTACGGTGGGCTTATATCGAGTTAACTACAACAATATCGAACAATTAAATATCTCAGGTACGAGCTATGATGACAATATTGTTGGCAGCAATGGCAATGATACCCTTTTTGGTATAGAGGGTAATGACAGCCTAATTGGAGGGGATGGGACTGATACCTTTGGTTTCTATAATTACAATGGTGGTGTTGACACTATTTATGACTTCAACGCCACTAATGAATTAATTCAGGTATATGCTAGTAGTTTTGGTGGCGGGTTATCAAAAGGTACACTTGAGACAAGTCAGTTTACCATTGGAACATCTGCAACGGCAACCAATCAACGATTTATCTACGATTTTGATACAGGTGCATTGTCTTTTGACCAGGACGGCAGTTTATCTGCGTTTACTCAGGTAAAATTTGCACAACTATCTGCTGGACTGTCATTAACCGAAAAGAATTTTGTGCTTGTTTAATAATCGTAATTAGATTCTCTAATCGTTAAACGACAAGGGTTGCGAGGTGCTTGCAAAAGCACCTTTCATTCGATTGCTCAATGCAATTACTCTTAACAAAGAGTAATTGTTGGGTTTTGTTTCTCAACTTTCGATATGAGTCTGGATAGTTTACAAGTGTTATTTATTGACTAAATTTAATTATGTCTGCATTCGTAATTTTAATCGCCTATAGTGAATACCGTCATGCGTGGGCTAGCAAAAACCGCAGGCATCGCAACTCATTAGCCTTAAAGTAGTAACAATAACTTTTTGTGGAATTGCGATCGCAAGACGATGAATGTTCTAATTAATTTACTGCTTTTTTTGCTGCCGATTCTGAGTAGCTTTTGGATTGCCCAAACTTTCAACCCTCTATCTTCTTATCAGTCTCTCCAATCTGTAGACGGTGCAGCTTTATATAGAAAACAATTAACGAATGGTAACATAGCCTATTTACAAGTTATTAATCTCCGCAAAATGCACATAGACCAAATTACCGGAGAGGTAGATAATATAGGTCTAAATGAAGGTAAGTATTATAAAGGAGAAGGCGGACATTACAGCCCTTTTTTCCAAAATAAGTTATTTTCTGAAGTTACAGATGAATATAAAAAACTTTACGCAAACAACGTTTTTTCAATGATTAATTGTTCTTTTTTTGAGCAATATCAATCTAGTACTCAATTATCCTTTCCAATTAAACTCAATGGTGTAGTTATCACTGGTGGCAATAGCCCTTATGGCCCAATCAAAGAACCAAAAGATAAATATTATCGTAATATTCGCCTCAAAACCTTAGTCTGGGATGATAAACAGGCATATATTACCGATTACAACCAAGCTAGTGGTGCGCCTCTTAACCAAAAAGCAGTGAAGAATGCGATCGTCACTTACCGATATAGCGATCATCCAGCAAAAGTCTTAGCCCAAAACCAAGCGAATAAGTATCAAGTCATCGGTACTTTGAACAAAGATAGTGTTAAAGGTGACGAGCTTTTGTTAATTATGACGGTGAACCAAGCAACTCTGGATGAGGCAGCCGATTTATTGCGTAAATTAGGGGTTAAAAGCGATATCATTACCGTTGACGGCGGCAGATCGACTTATTTGTTCAATTCCCAAAAAGGCAATATTATTGTTCCTCAATTGTCTAATCTGCAAGAAAATCCTACTTTCCGACATTTACCTCATTATTTGGGATTCCGTAAGAAAAGCAAAAATCAGGTTGCGCCAAAAATTTCAATTAGTCAACCAGTTGGTAAAGTACTTCCAAAGAAAGATCAACCTTATTTAATATTGTGGCGGGATAATTTTGATGGCGATGTCTCGATTAAGTTGTACGATGGGAACAAACTTATCCAAAACATTTCTTCCCGTACTGCTAGCGATGGTGTTTATGAGTGGACACCACGTATTTCCGTAACAGAAGGCTATTTTATTCGTATTTCTAGCTGGAAAGACCGGAATATTTTCGGGCAGTTGCAATTGTAGCGGAATGGGAAAATGAAATGGATAACTAGCTAAACGCAAACCTCTCAAAAAGGTTGACGGTGTGGCCGCGATCGCAATTGTTATCGTTTCTCACAGTAAACAACTAGCTTTGGGTGTGCGGGAACTCGCCGCGCAAATGGTTCAGAACCAAGTTCCCATTGCTGTTGCAGCCGGTATTGAAGATTCTGAAAATCCATTGGGTACAGATCCGATTCAGGTTTATGAGGCGATCGCTTCTGTATTTTCTGATGATGGTGTCTTGGTGTTAATGGATTTGGGTAGTGCTTTGCTGAGTGCGGAAATGGCAATTGAGTTTCTATCAGAAGCACAACAGAAGAAAGTATATTTGTGTGAAGCACCTCTAGTAGAAGGTGCGATCGCTGCTGTGGTGGCGGCGGCGGCTGGTAGAGATATTCACCAAGTTATGGCGGAAGCACGCGGCGCACTGCTTGCAAAAGCAACTCAATTGGGTGTAGTTACTAGGCCGTTGTCACTTTCCACCCCAACAACAACTAATGTAGAATCACCAACGCGAGAAATTCGGGTGATTGTGAGCAATCGCTTAGGATTACACGCCCGCCCCGCCGCCCAGTTTGTGGCAACCGCAGCCCAGTTTCAATCGCAAATTCTGGTGCGGAATTTAACGAGAAATACTGAGCTAGTCAGAGGTGACAGTATTAACCAAGTTACAACTTTAGGGGTGCGTCAAGGACACGAATTGGTGATTACTGCCACTGGTTCTGATGCAGATGAAGCGCTAGCAGCATTACAGCGATTATTCGCAAATAATTTTGGTGAAGATAATGTTACTTTGAATTCTCCACCAGCACACCATGAAGTTACAGCAACAACTCACGGCGAACTTTTGGGGATTGCAGCTTCTGCCGGAGTAGCGATCGCACCTGTTATTCGTTATCAACCCACTCACATTGCTATTACGGAATACCACGTAGACGAGCCTGATGCAGAGTGGCAACGATTACAGGCAGCGATCAACACTGCCCGACAAGAAATTCAAGCAGTTTTCTCACAAGCATCTCTGCAAATTGGTGATGCTGAAGCCGCCATCTTTGATGCCCAACTACTATTTTTAGAAGATCCAGTACTGTTGGAAGCGGCTCATCAGCGCATTTTAGACAACCATATAAATGCTGAAGCAGCTTGGCAAGCTGTAGTCGATGAAGTAGCGACTTCCTACCGCGCACTTGAGGATTCTTATCTGCAAGAGCGAGTTGACGATGTTGTGGATGTCGGGCGAAGAGTGCTGCGATTACTCGCTGGGAATGCTGCGGCTAACTTGCATCTTGAGTCACCCGCGATTTTAGTGGCGACTGATTTAACCCCCTCAGATACCGCTGGACTAGATCCGACAAAGGTGTTGGGTATTTGTACGACTTCAGGCAGTGCCACATCTCACAGCGCCATTATCGCCCGGACATTGGGTATTCCCGCAGTTCTGGGAGTTGACGATCGGGTGTTGCACTTGGCAGATGGTACACTAATGGCACTTGATGGTGAAAGTGGCAAAGCTTGGGTAGAACCAGAATCACATATCCTGGATTTACTGGCAGCAAAGCAGTCAGCTTGGCAAACTGCCCAACAGGAAGCACGAGCTACAGCACATCAGCCAGCAATTACTCGTGATGGTCGGCAAGTTAGCGTCTTCGCCAATATTGGTAGTATAAATGATGTGCAAGTTGCTGTGGCTAGCGGTGCAGAAGGTGTGGGACTACTCCGCACTGAGTTTCTCTATCTGGATAGGACAAGTGCCCCCACTGAAGAAGAACAACTAGAAGTGTATCAGGCGATCGCCCAAGTTTTAGATAATCGTCCGCTAATTATTCGTACCTTAGATGTCGGTGGTGATAAGCCGCTTCCTTATCTCAGAGTAGGGTTGCCAGAAGCTAACCCTTTTTTAGGTTGGCGGGGAATTCGTTTCTGTTTAGATCGTGTGGATTTGTTCAAAACTCAGTTACGGGCAATTTTGAGAGCTAGTGTGGGACATGAAATTAAGATCATGTTGCCGATGATTGCTACTGTAACTGAAGTACGTGCAGCGAAGGTAATTTTGGGCGAAGTGCAGGCTGAACTTAATCAAGCTGGTATTTCCTTTGATGCTGCGATGAAAGTAGGAATTATGGTGGAGGTTCCATCAGCAGTAGCGATCGCCGATCGGTTAGCTGCGGAAGTAGACTTCTTTAGTATAGGGACTAACGATCTGAGTCAGTATGTCATGGCTAGCGATCGCACTAATCCCCGCGTGGCAAATTTGGTTGATGCGCTACACCCAGCCGTGTTGCGAATGGTGCAGCAAACTATCCAAGCTGCCCATGCGGCGGGGATTTCGGTAGGATTATGTGGAGAATTGGCAGCAGATACTTTAGCAACACCAATTTTATTAGGTTTAGGGCTGGATGAGTTGAGCGTCAATCCTCAAAGTATACCTGGAGTGAAACAGGCGATCGCTCGGTTAAGTATAGTTGAAAGTGAAGCGATCGCGGCATCAGCACTACAACAAGATTCCGCAGAAAATGTTAGACAACTAATCTCAACTTCAATTACTCCCCCTGCGTAATTAATTCGAAGAATTCAGAATTCAGAATTCAGGAGTCAGAATCACTTTCGTAGGGGGACTTAAACCCGTTTATTCAGCGTTAGACTGATTTGTACTGAGCCTTGTTGTTGGCGCAGCCTCTTGTAGAGAAGTAGCGCTTATGCCAAAGTCCATCAGTCTCAGAGATTTAAATTCAGAATTCTGAATTCTGAATTCTGAATTCTGTTTTGTTAAAATCTTATTCCCAGTTGCCCGTTAAAGCCACGAATAGTATTGTAACCAGCACCAACAAAAACGTTATTAGTAGCACCTACCTGAACGCCACCTGAAACTGCAACACCTTTATCCTCCGAATAAAGTCCAATTCCTACATAAGGTGAAATTACAGGCAAATTGATAAATTTTAAAACATCTACTCCTGTAGCACCATCAGCGCCAGTTCCCACTTCAACCCCGAAATTCAAAGCCCTAGCTCCGACAGCATAAGTTATGTCACCATCTTTTCCGCCGACTGAAACCCAAGGTTGCGGTATCAGTTGAGCCGATGCTTGACTTGGGGCAAGCAAAGTTAACAAACTCATAGATGTAATTAATGTTTTAGCAATAATCGCTATTTTCACGTTGTTCTCCGATTAATTGTTTTTAGGACTGATACCAATTCTTTATGAGGACGCATAAAAAGAATCCCAGTGCCGTAACATCTCCTTTTGGTAATACCATTTGCAAAAAAACCTACAGATGCAAAGCTGGAAATCCAGATTAAATATAACCCCTCTTAATTACGAATTACTAATTACGTAGCTTACTTCTTACCTTTGGCAAGTATTGCTAATTACAAATTGGTATTATTATCTCAACAATTTGCTAAAAACAATTTGAGTATTGGGAATTTGGAGGGGGTTGCAGAGTGGCTGATGAACGCATAGTCAATACACAACAGATTTATCCAAAGGATTTTTCCTGGGGATTATGGCCTGTTGTGCCACTCTACCCCTACGGTAGGCGGCAAACAATTCGTCAAGAAGTGCTTAAGGACACAATCTGGAATTTTGACCAGATTCAAGGCATTTTCTACGTTGTTGTCCCGATTCGCATGACTGTTGTGAAGTTGGAAAGCGGGGGTCTTCTCGTCTATGCGCCTGTTGCACCAACCCCAGAATGCATCAGACTTGTGAATGAGTTGGTGGCGAAATATGGCAGCATTAAGTACATCATTCTGCCAACAATCTCTGGTATAGAACACAAAGTTTTCGTTGGTCCCTTCGCCAGATACTTTCCGACTGCACAAGTGTTTGTCGCTCCCCATCAGTGGAGTTTCCCGCTAAATCTCCCCCTTAGCTGGCTTGGCTTACCCCCAAAACGAACTCAAGTACTTCCAGAAGATAGTAGCAAAACCCCCTTTGCTGACGAGTTTGATTATGCAATGCTGGGCCCCATCGGTCTTGGGCCTGGTAGGTTTGCGGAAGTTGCTTTTTTTCACAAGCGATCGCATACTCTTTTAGTCACGGATTCTGTACTTTCGATTCCAGAAGATCCACCTGCGATCGTTCTATTAGATTCATATCCTTTACTATTTCATGCCAAGGATCGTGCTTCCGATCTTGTTGCAGATATTCAAGTAAATCGCCGTAAGGGTTGGCAGCGCATCTGTCTGTTTGCTTTGTATTTTCAACCACAGGCATTAGATATACGCCAATGGAGTCAGGTATTGCAAGATGCCTTAAAAGCCCCAGAACGATCGAGGAAAGCTTATTTTGGATTGTATCCCTTTAAATGGCAGTCAGATTGGCAGCGATCGTTTAATGCCCTGCAAGGTGATGGGCGTTTGTTTGTCGCACCAATTTTACAAACGCTGATTCTCAATCGCGCACCCAAGGAAACCATTGACTGGGCTGATAAAGTTGCAAGTTGGGACTTCGAGTGGATTATTCCCTGCCACTTTGATTCACCGATTAAAGCTAAACCGTATCAGTTTCGCCAAGCTTTCTCTTTTTTGGAAAAGCAGCCTGCTTTCAGTGGAGGTTTGTTCAGCAGTAGCAGCTATCCTTTACCAGAGGAAGATTTTAAAACACTTAGGGAAATCGATGCAGGTTTAAATAAGTTTGGCATTGTGCCAGCAGCAAAAGAGAAAGTGTAGAAGAGGCAATATAGCGCAATACAGTTACAGAATAAGGAACTTCCAACAAATAAATTATCC
>JADEXV010000130.1 GCA_015206945.1 Nostocales cyanobacterium LEGE 12452
AAATAAGGGCAAATCCATTATTTATAGGGCTTTTGGGTGTCGGGTGTCGGGTGTAATTAAGAAGCTAATTAATGTCAGTACTTGTTTTTACTTTTCTTAATTTTTTCCGAACCTGCAACTCGAATCTGCAACCCTACCCCCAACACCCTGTCCTGGCAAAGGCTTTATCTTTTCTTAGTGCAATTCGTCTATTGCACATTTTGTATTAATGCACAACAACTGAATATAGATATTTTGACATACCCTTTCAGGGATAATTCTTGTTATACAGCAGCCTACAGGGAGAACTTAATATGACATCTCCAGAAACGGTTACATGGCTACAAGAACGCACCTCTTTAGGAATTCTCTCACCTGAAGTATTAAATGCGATCGCTCAAGTAATTGAAGAACAAGTAGTGAGTGCCAAAACTGACTTAGTTAGTGAAGGCAATTCTCCAGAAGCCCTTTATATTCTTGTAGAAGGTCAACTCGAAAGCAATAGCACCAATCAAAGCAACCCAGCTTTAGCTTGTGGATTTCTCCCTGGTGCAGTGATTGAACTCAAAGAATTGCTGTTGGAAGAATTAACTCCATTCACAATTACTACGGTAACAGAGTGTCACTTCTGGGTTGTACCTGCTGCTAAATTTCGGGAATTAGTCACCCAATACCCCGAAATTGCTCAGGCTTTTTCGCGCCAATTGGCTCAAGAATTAGCTCAGGTAACATCTGCACTTAGCTATGAACAAGAACGTTCTATTGCCTTGCGGCCATATTTAGTCACCAAGGCGCAACGGGGAATTGTCGGTACAAGTCGCTATGCTGTGCGGCTGCGGGAGCAGATTCGAGAAGCGGCTGCCGATCGCAAATCTGTGGATATTTTCGGAGAACCAGGGTTAGAAAAAGACAATATAGCAGCCCTGATCCACTTTGGTTCTCCGAAACGGCGAGAACCAATTATTAAAGTAAATTGTGGGATTCTCCAAACTAGCGGTGCAGATTTATTTGGTCGCGCTGGCGGCAAACCAGGACTGTTGGAATGGTTGGGAGAAGGTACTCTAGTTCTCAATAACATCCAAGAATTGCCCGAAGAATTATTACCTGCCGTGACGCAGTTGCTCAAAACTGGTACATATACACCCGTCAGTCGTTCTGGAGACCCAATAGCCGAAGCTCGTCCCAGTAAAGCTAGAATTCTCATTGTTTCAGAAAAAGCTCAGTCGACAATTGAACGCTGTATTGGTCACATTATTAAAGTACCACCGCTACGGGTGCGGAAAGCTGATATTCAGACACAAGTCGAATATTATACCAGTCTTTACACTCGCTCTAGAGGCGTTTCTAAACCGCATATTACCCCAGAAGCTTTGCGTCGCCTCCAGTCTTATGATTTTCCTGGCAACCTCAAGGAATTGAAAAATCTGGTAGAAAGAGCGATCGTACAAGCTGAGGGTGCGAATGAATTAACAGAAGAAATTTTCTGGCCAGCCGAAACTAAGAAAAAACGATTTCGCGTAAATCTGTTAAATGCCTATCCTTCTTTAAGGCGGTTTTTACGTAGTGACTGGTGGCCCGATCGCATTAATTATGGTTTTACTGCAACGGCTTTTGCGATTATTGTGGCAATCTTATTTATTGGCCCGCAAACCCGCGATCGCAATTTCGTATTAAATCTATTTTGGGCTTGGTGGTGGCCTTTCTTCTTATTTCTCTTTCCCTTTTTGGGTCGTGTGTGGTGTTCTGTTTGTCCCTTCATGATTTACGGGGAAATTACCCAAAAGTTATCTTTATGGCTGTGGCCTCGAAAACTCAAGCGCTGGCCGAGAGAACAAGCTGAGAAATGGGGCGGATGGTTCATGTTTGGGTTATTTACCCTAATTTTCTTATGGGAAGAACTTTGGCATTTAGAAAATACCGCTTATCTCAGCGCTTGTTTGCTGCTGTTAATTACGGCTGGGGCGATGATTTTCTCGGCTCTTTTTGAACGGCGCTTTTGGTGTCGCTATCTCTGTCCCATCGGCGGAATGAATGGTTTATTTGCCAAACTCTCAATGACGGAACTCCGCGCACAGCAAGGGATATGTTCTGCCAGTTGCACCACCTATCAGTGTTATAAAGGCGGGCCACAAAAAGGCGAAGGGCTAGAAACCAATGGATGTCCTTTATACTCACACCCAGCCCAGTTAGAAGATAACCGAGATTGCGTACTGTGCATGACTTGCCTGAAAGCTTGTCCCCATCGTTCCGTTGAGTTCAACTTGCGTCCCCCTGGAATTGAACTGTGGACAACTCATGTACCCCGCACTTATGAAGTAGCATTATTGTTTTTGCTGTTGGGTGGTATATATCTACATCGTTTACCAGAATTGCAATCTTGGCTGGGGTTACAACTGGATTTAACTGATTTTTGGCAGCATTTGGGATTGTCGCTGCTAGTGTTAATTATTCCCGCCGCTCTTACCTTCGGCGCTTATGGCTTGTTCCAACTGTTCAATGCTAACCGTAAGCCTCGAAAATTTGTAGAGCTTGCATATAGCTATCTCCCATTAGTTTTAGGGGGAAACTTAGCTCACTATCTACGTTTGGGCTTAAGCGAAGGCGGACGAATTTTACCCGTAACCTTTGCGACAATTGGTTTGAGTGGCGAACAATTGCCAATATTGGTTGCTCACCCGGCTGTGATTGACTTTTTGCAAGGTGCAACACTAATTTTCTCCGTGTTAATGACTATGTTATTAACGCAAAAGATTGCCAAGCAATCAGTGCGATCGCTCCTTTGGCAACACCTAGCAGCGATCGCTTTGGGAGCTAGTATGTGGGCGATTATCGTCTTTTGAGCTTTACATCTTCCACCAGGCGGTTTTTAATCGCCTGGGCTAGGTGGAAAATGTGATTTAAGAACATTCTTCCCTACGAACGTGATAGAAAATACTTGTATGATTTATGATTTTTGACTCATAGTATAAGGATTACAGATAATGCACGTTCTAAAAAGATCGATCAAACCACAAACTTATATCTCGTTCCTCCACATCTACCAAACGACTTGGGGGACTGCTGGTGATATCTGTTTAATCCGTGAATCTGTAGCGAAGGAAAGTACAGCGAAGTTTATCGGGCACAAAATCGAACTAGTAGTGCCAAAAGGGTTGGAGCGCGATCGCATCGCCAACTGTCCAATAATTAAAGTTGCAGGTAATGTCGGCGACGGACATCCAAAAGAACACCCGTTGGAATGGGAAGCTTATGAGGGTGTAAATGAAGAAATAGCTTTAGCGGCTCTCAAACCTTGGGGCTTCAAGTTAATTGAACTCTAATGTGGCGATTTGACAAGCTCAACTCGCTTTCGTTCTTCTGAAACTATTTTTTCCCCTAGCGCCATTAGACATTGGCTCAAATGGAAAAATTCATCTAATAGACATAGGAGTGAAATTAATTATGCGTTGCCTGAAATCTTTGGTAGGCATAATTAATAAATTGTATCTACGTCATTTTCACTCCTATGTCTAATGTACCAAACCAGGTTTCTAAATCCGCGTAGTTTACCGCCGTAGGCATCGCCTGAAAATCCAATAATGCTTCACCGAGATTCTCTAATTGTTCTAAGGAGAGAGTTTCAACACGAGCTAGCATATCTTGGGGTAATTCTCCCACCCGTCGAGTAAGCTGACGGAGAATCAGCAATTGCCCTTCTGCTTTTCGTCCTCTTAGTTCTCCTCGTTGTTCTCCTAGTTGTTCGCCTTCAGCGAGAATTTCTTGATAAATCACTGACTCGCGCATCATACCCTTCCGAAATAATTGTCGAATCAAATCTTGATTTTGACGAGCGACATAGAGACTAGATTTAATTAGTTGCTACTCTAATGTAGTAAACCAGGTTTCTAAATCCGCGATCGCCTGAAAATCCAACAATGCTTCACCGAGATTTTCTAATTGTTCTAAAGAGAGAGTTTCAATACGTTCAAGCACTTCTTGAGGTAATTCTCCCACACGTCGAGTAAGCAGACGGAGAATCAGTAATTGCCCTTCTGCTTTTCGTCCTTCTTCCCGTCCACGTTGTTCACCTTCAGCGAGAATTTCTTGATAAATCACTGACTCGCGCATCATACCCTCCCGAAATAATTGTCGAATCAAGTCTTGATTGTATTTTAACCCCGCTAAGATTTGGGTGTAAGCAGAAATTTCTGGTCGTTGTCTTGGTTCAAGTTGACTAACTTTTTTCACAACTTGTTGTAACAATCCTTGAGGTTGCGTGGTTGCCGCCAGTGGTGCTAATGGTAACAAAGCTGGCTCATTGAGGAATAGTTCAGGATTTTCTTCCCATAAGCGAATCACGCGATATTCATGACGGGTAGTTTCGACACAGAAGACAGTTTCAATTACTGTTCCTGGTGCAGGGGGAAGCAATAATACGACAACTTGCGTTATTGGTAGACGATATAAACGATACAAGCGTACCCAGTAATCTAGCATCCGCAGGGGTAGGGGTGGCGTAGATTCTAGTTTGGTTTGAAATTCTAGGTGGAGAATGCGTCCTTCTAATTGTAAGAATGTGACATAATCAGCGCGAATTGGTTCGATGCTCAATTCGGTTTTGAGGACTGTGACGGAAGTTTGCGGTGTTCCTAATACCCAACTGGCAAAAGTAGCGGGATGTTTTTCGGACAGGAGTTTGCAAAGGTTATCAAAAGACATTTGCGATCGCTAACAATTGAACGAGGTATTGTTATTATCTCGTGCAGTGGTTTGAGTAGGCGATGTCTACGACGGGCTATTCGGCGTCGCACCATCGCTCAAGGAAACTCATTATTATACTTTGGGTGTATCTTTTTAAATTCCTGTACCTGTAATAATTACATTAATATTCCATTTCTAGCTAGGTTGAGTTATCAGACGGTAAAAAGATAACTGTAGCGGTTCCTGATTTACTAGTAAAAAACCTAATTCCCTTCTCTTTCCGTACCAAGGAAAGGGCAGAAACAGCCTTTATTACTAAAGAAATTACGAATTATACTAATGCATCTGCACATAATTAAAAAGCGATCGTCGCCCTTTTTCCTTTTTTCCTTTATCCTACTGTTGACACTCCTCCTCACGCTGCCTTGGGTAAGCGCGAAAGAACAGCCGAAGCCAGAAGCGTGGCAGATTAACGGTATCGTTGCTGCCCTTGATGATGAATATGATGGAGTGAAGAGGTATGCATTCAACACATTGGCTGAATATGATCTTAAAGATTTAAAAGCTCTGGGGAAGAAACCAGAAGATATTGCTCAAAAAGCTGCCAAAATCCTCAAGGATAAAACCGTTGACCCCTATGTTCGTTCCGGTGCAGCTGAGGCATTGTCCAATCTGGGGGAGGCAGCCAAACATTACGTCAAAGACATCCTCGACTTCCTCAAGGATAAAACCGTTGACCCCTCGGTTCGTATAGTTGCAGCATTGGCATTGCCAAATCTGGGGGAGGCAGCCAAACCGTACGTCCAAGACATCGCTGACATCCTCAAAGATAAAACTGTTAACCGCTATGTTCGTTCCAGTGCAGCATCGGCATTGGGAAATCTGGGGGAGGCAGCCAAACCGTACGTCAAAGACATCGCTGATATTTTCAAGGATAAATCCGTTCACTCAACTGTTCGTAGAGATGCAGCATGGGCATTGGGAAATCTGGGGGAGGCAGCCAAACCCTATGTCAAAGACATCGCTGACATCCTCAAGGATAAAACCGTTGACCCCTTTGTTCGTTACTGTGCAGCATCGGCATTGGGAAATCTGGGGGAGGCAGCCAAACCCTATGTCAAAGACATCGCTGACATCCTCAAGGATAAAACCGTTGACCCCTCTATTTGTAGAGGTGCAGCAGAGGCATTGGGAAAGATAGAACAACTCAACCTGAATAATATTGTTGTAATTCTGGATAGCATCTATTACGCAGGTCAATCAGAATTTGAACAGTGGCGATTTTTCACATATTTCCTGGGTGGCGGCACTAATGAAGTCAAAACATTACTTACATGGCTGGGTTTTCCTGACACTAAAACGATTCCTACTTCATTAAGCCACGATCGCGGTGATAAAACTCTTAAAATATTTGCCCAAGCCTGGGAACCTAGCCAAGGTTTAGCACGATTACGCGAAGACTTAGCAAAGCAAATTGCTGTAGTTGCGAGAAAAGTCTCTTGGCGACCGCAAGATATTGTTATTTTAGAAACTCACCACAAAAACCTCAAAGACGCTGGCTACAACGAAGCTGATTCGCTGCAATCAGTTATAGTTAACCTCAAAACTTGGCAGTGGTTGTTCAACGCCAGAACTACTATTTTGATTCATGCTGCCTTTTGGCTTGCCCTCATCTTCGCTTATCCCAAATTTCCCCAAGTTCAAGCCATCTTCTTCTGGAATCCTTGGGTGAGGCGCATTCTCGGTGTCGGCTACGTCGGCTTAATTCTCACCTGGGTTCCCTTTTTCCGCGAAAAGTTATTTGAACCCTTCAAGCCTTCCCTACTAGCTGATGCTGGGTTAGATAATTTTAACCCCGAAGCTTACTTCCCAAATTCTAAAGTGAAAGTTCCGGGTGTAGATGAACCCGTACCAATTACCCAAGTGCTACCTAACATCAAAGGACAAGTCATCTTGGAAGGTGATTCTGGCTTGGGTAAGTCAATGTTTCTGCGCTATTTGGTAAAAACTTCTGGGCGGCTTGTGGTTTATTTACCTGCACACAAGTGTGACAAAGGGGTAATTGAGGCAATTCAAGCCAAGCTGCACGGACAAGCACAAGATGCTGATTTTCTCAAGAATTTAATTTACAGTGGTGCATTAGATATTTGCATTGACGGACTCAATGAAGTTACCGCCGACACCAGAGCAAAAATCTGTCAGTTTGCCGAAAGCTATTTTCGGGGTAACATCATCATGACCACTCAACCCCTAGAGTGGACACCACCCTCAACAGCCAAAATATATAAATTGCTGCCCCTTGAGGAACCACAAATTCAGCAATTTCTGATTTCCCGTCAGCCACGACTGCCCAAAAATGCCAAAGTTCAAGGTACTGATTATGAGCAAGCCACTGCTAGTTTTTTAACCAAAGCCCTAACTAATCAGCAATCACCACAAGAATTAAGCGCGATTGAGAAGGTTCTCTCTAATCCAATGGATTTAACTGTGGTAGCCCTGATGCTATCCCAAGGCGAATACCCCGATTTGTTTCACTTGCAACAACATCAATATCAATTGATGGCAGCAGAATATTTGCAAGAATGGAACCAGGAATTTCCCCTGAAAAAATTCTCCGATGCTGTTTATCAAATGCGGCTGAAGGATGAGCAGGCGTTACCTGCGGATGAATTTTACCAGGTATTACAGTCTTTGGAAGACGATAAATATAAAATGGTTGTCAGCCGTCAGTGGCAAGACGAAAAAGGCGAAGCCAAGAGAGAATGGTACTTCCGCCACGATAAGATTATGGATTTCTTTTTGGTGCAAAACTTTCTCGGCGAGAGTGAGGAAGCTAAAAACCGGCTCATTGACCACATGAATGACCCCCGTTTTCGTGGTGTCTACTTTTTGCTAGCAACCTTACTCCCGTTAGATGCTGCCACAGAATTGAAAGAAAAATTAATTCAATACGCCGCCGATACCAAAGACCATACTGTGAGTGATACCTTTGTGCAATTGTTGCGACCAAGAGCGTGATATTAATTTGTAATACTTCTCTACTAGAGGCTGCACTTCGACTACCCTCAGTAGGGATCTGTGGGTTAATAGTATCCCAACCAGACGGATTTCGACTGCGCTCAACCCTCAGCCATCGAGAGTTGAGCGCAGTCGAAACTCGGTTTACTGGTACTTTATTTTTACGCAAGTTCCGTACAAGTTCGGAATGGGCTACGCCCAGCGATGCTAACGTAATTCGTAATTAAGAAAGAGACTTATAGGCTGAGGGGAAATTTTTGATTTAATTAAAATGAGTATTTTAGCTCCATTAATGAGCCTTTGAACTCCATTAATGAGTATTTTAGCTCCATTAATGAGCCTTTGAACTCCATTAATGAGTCTTTCAACTCCATTAAAGAGTCTTTCAACTCCATTAAAGAGTCTTTTAGCTCCATTAAAGAGTCTTTTAGCTCCATTAAAGAGTCTTTTAGCTCCATTAAAGAGTCTTTTAGCTCCATTAAAGAGTCTTTGAACTCCATTAATGAGTTTTTGATATTAAATATATTGCGATCGCAGCTTAAAATATATAAATTTAAGCAGAGCCATGTCTGACCACAAGCCGCTTTGCATCTACATCAGTTGCTAAGGGCACTTGCGTTAAAACCCGATTGCTAGCTTTAATCAAATCTGCTGCCTTTTCGCCAATCATAATTGTGGGTGCATTGGTGTTTCCCGTGGCAATAGTTGGCATAATGGATGCATCTACAACACGCAACCCTTCAACACCATGTACCCGCAGTTCAGGATCTACCACTGAATCTGAGTCTGTTCCCATTTTGCAAGTGCCAACAGGGTGGTATACAGTGTCACAGGTTTCCCGGATGTAAGCTTCAAGTGCTTCATCACTTTTTTTCTCAGCACCGGGAGCAACTTCTTCACCTCGGAACTCATCAAATACATCTGACTGGAATATCTGGCGGATAATTTTGATACCTGCAAGCAGCTTTTGCAAATCGGATTCACTCTGGAGATAATTCATCTGAATTACAACTGGGTCATTGGGCGAAGCAGAACGCAGAGTAAGATGACCACGGCTTTGGGGATTAGTCAGACAGACTGTAGCAGTAAATCCTGGGCCTTCGCGGGAATATGCAGGATGTGTCCATAAAACAGGGCCAGAGTGAAACTGCAAATCTGGTGCAACATCTAAACGACCTTCAGTATGCAAGAATAATCCAGCTTCGGCGATATTGCTGGTTGAGGCAGGTTGTAAATCCTGAGTTGCTTGGTGTGCAACGGTGACATGAAGGTGATCTTGGAGATTTTGACCAACACCGGGCAAATCAACGACTACAGGAATATCTAGCGATCGCAGATGTTCTGCATTCCCAATTCCAGAGAGCATCAACAGTTTAGGTGAGTCGAACGCGCCAGCACTGAGAATAACTTCCTGATTTACAAAGGTTTGGTGTATCTTTCCCTCGTGCAGATACTCCACTCCAATAGTGCGCGTGCCCTGAAACAGTAGCCGAGTCACTAATGCACTAGTAGTAACTGTTAAATTGGGGCGATCCAAAATAGGTACTAGAAACGCTGCTGCTGTACTGTGCCGCTTACCATCTTTAATAGTCAACTGGTAAAGTCCGGCTCCCTCCTGTTGTGCGCCATTAAAATCAGAATTGTACTCGTAACCAAGTGCGATCGCTGCTTCTACAAATCGATGTGATGTTACCCCAGGTGCTAAGGGATCTGTTACACTCAGCACTCCATCATCTCCGTGAAATGGAGACACGCCATGCTGCTGGTTTTCAGATTTCTTGAAGTATGGCAACACATCTTGGTAACTCCAACCATGATTGCCTAATTCTTGCCAGCGATCGTAATCATGCCGATTGCCTCGAATATAAATCATGGCATTGATCGAACTGCTGCCACCCAAGACTTTCCCGCGCGGACAATAGATTTTGCGGTTATTTAGGTACGGTTCTTCTTCCGTAAAATATGCCCAGTCCGCCTCAGTACCCCATAGTTTTGTCCAGTTTAGAGGAACTTGATGCTCTGGTAAGGTAGCTGGATTGCCTGCTTCGATTAATAAAACAGTAGTTTTACCGTCTTCTGTGAGACGATTGGCGACAACACAGCCCGCCGAGCCTGCACCAATGACAATATAATCATATTCACTCATAATATTCTCTTTGTTAATCACAACTTTTCTAGAGAAATACTTTTTTTATCATATATTTCTGTGACTGCAATATTTCCTATTCGTCTCTAAACTAAAAAAATAAAGTATTTGAACTGCGTGAATCCACCCTTTCAACTCCATTAATGAGTCTAGGCTAAAGATAAATTCTTAATTTAATAAGAAAAATCTGACCTTTCACATCATATAGAAAAACTAACGCTAAACCTAAACCCTGAGCAAGTTTACTTAGTAGGGAATGGAAACGAGGTTTTCTAGATAAGAGTGAAAAGTCAGATATTAGAATGAGTGGAAAAAGAGATTGTGTTTGTCCTACTACTAGGTCGAATCAATGCTCAGTTAACCTGGAACTAAGCTTCATAAATAGGCCAAGAAATTAATCACGACCCCAGTTGCGATCGCGTTCATAGGGACGGTTATTGTCATAAATGTTGCGAAGCTTATTATCGCGTTCATAACGACGATTATTCTCGCGCTCATAGCGGCGATTATTATCGCGTTCATAGCGACGATTATTATCGCGCTCATAACGGCGATTATTCTCGCGTTCATAGCGACGATTATTATCGCGCTCATAGCGACGATTATTATCGCGTTCATAGCGGCGATTATTATCGCGCTCATAGCGGCGATAGTCACGAATGTTGCGAAGGTCGTTCTGGCGGTCATAGTCATCATTTTTATGGTGACGACCATGAAGTTCGTAGTTACCATCATCGTTGCGTTGAGAGATGTAGCTATCTAACTCAGCAAGATAAGATGCTGGTGTATTAGCATCAGCTTTTGGAGAAATAGCCAAAGCTGATGTAGATGCTATCAAGCCGGCGAGCAAAATAGAGGTAAAGCGGTTCATAATGTGAGTAGAAAGTTGTTGACAGTAATTTATGCAAGTCCAGTCTGTTTAGGAAAAGCAGATTCCATAAGTCTTTAAATCAATCCTAACAGTGTTGAATAACTCGAAAAGTTTTCTTGAGTGTGGTGATTGAGAAAAGTTTTGTTCTCTGTGATACTTTCTGACCTCCAAAATATAGTGAAAAGTTAAAATCATTTGTGGTTAATAAATTAAACTGTGCTTCAATATTAGTTAGGAGTTATTGATTCAAAATCAAAACTGGCTTAAATATACCTAAATATAAATATTTATTAATTTCTCAACTCTGAAAAGCTTGCAAGCTAAATATAAATTTCTCAATCTTGAGAACTGCGAAAAAATCACCACATATCATATAGTATTATCAGTAGGTTTAAATTAATTTATGCAGAAAGTTTACAGGTTACTGCAAAATTAGGGTTTCAGCTTGCAAGTAGAACGCGATCGCATTTGCTGCAAAATCAGCAAACATGAATAACAAGATTCCTAGCTTTACTAAGAAGCTGAAAGTCTGAATATCATTGTGCTAGATAGCCAATTGCTTACTTACAGCTAATGGTAAAAACAATTAGGCTCTTTTTTACAGAATCGCTGCTAATTCAGCGATAGCTACGGTTTTTTGCTTTCTTTTGGGAATTCTAAATCTGAGAAAGCTATAGAAACCGCAGATGTAGATGACAAAATTTAAAATATCTGACTCAATACAATGGCAATTTCTTCCATTTGTCGCCAGTCACGCTCTAATTGTCTTTAGCAGCATTTTGTTATATTCAGCATCAACTACTGCAACAACTGCCTCCTATCCAGTAAAAATTGCACAGACAAATTCGCCAGATGCAAGCGCTGCTGCCAACCTTGTATACGAAGAAGGAAAGCAACTATATCAGCAAGGAACAGCCGAATCTCTGCTACAGGCGATCGCTAAATTTGAACAAGCACTTCAACTGTATCGGCAAGGGAGCGATATCGACGCTGGGCAAAGCCGACTCTCCTCAGAAGCCGATACCATCTCTTACATAGGTAAAATCTACTCAGAGTTAGGCGAAAAGCAAAAAGCGCTCTCATACTACAACCAATGCTTATCCCTATACCGACAGGTGGGAGACAAAAAGGCGGAAGCTATTTCTCTCAATAATATCGGCTCTGTCTATTACTTTCTGGGAGAAAATCAAAAGGCAATTTCATACTACAACCAATCCCTGTTGCTACACCGACTTATAAAAAACAAGTCAGGGATAGCGACTACCTTAAACAATGTAGGCAAAGTCTACTTAGAGTTGGGAGAACTGCAAAAAGCACTCTCACACTTCAGTCAATCCTTATCCCTACACCAAGAGACGGGAGGCAAAAGAGGTACTCCATCTGCCCTGAACAATATTGGCATCGTCTACTTAAAGTTAGGGGAAAACCAAAAAGCACTTTCATACTTCAGTCAATCCCTGTCACTATACCGACAGACGGGAGAGAAAAGGGGTATCCCAACTGCTCTGAACAATATTGGCAAAGCTTACTCAAACTTAGGAGAACTGCAAAAGGCGCTAGATTATTACAGCCAATCTCTGCCCTTATACATACAGATGGGGAGCAATTCAGGGGAAGCTCGTACCCTGTATAACATCGCCTCTGTTCAACGCGATCGAGGCGATTTTAAGCCAGCTCTCACTCAGATGGAGAGAGTTATCAAAATTGTTGAAGACCTGCGTACCAAAATTGACTCTCAAGAACTCCGCACTTCATATTTTGCCACAGTACAGGATTTTTATCAGTTCTACATCGATTTGCTGATGCAGTTACACAAACAGCAACCATCCCAAGGATATGATGCCTTGGCACTGCAAGCCAGCGAACGCGCTCGTGCCCGAAGTCTTTTGGAACTGCTTGCAGAAGCCAACGCTGATATTCGCAAAGGTGTAGAGCCAAAATTACTTTCTCAAGAACGTAACTTGCAGCAACAACTCGATGTTTTAGAAAAACGTCGGATACAACTATTAGGAGGTAACTACACTGAATCGCAGACGCAAGCTTTAGAAAAAGAAAATGAGGTAGTTTTAGAAGAGTATAAGCAAATTCAGGCACAGATCCGGGCTACCAGCCCGCGTTATGCAGCAATACCTCAACCTCAGCCTCTTTCACTCGCACAAATTCAGCAGCAAGTACTTGATGACGACACCCTACTTTTAGAATATTCTCTAGGGGAAAAGCGCAGTTATCTTTGGGCAGTTACCAATAAGAGTATCACCAGTTACGAACTACCCAAGCGTGCAGAGATTGAAGCTAGCGTCCAAAAGTTCCGTCAAGAAATCACTACTCCATATCTAAAGCATAGTCAATCTATAGATGCTCTATCTAAGATCGTACTTGCACCAGTAGCCCAACAACTGCAAAAGAAACGTTTAGCGATCGCCAGCGATGGGGCTTTGCAATATGTGCCATTTGCTGCTCTCACCACAGGTAGCAGTCTCAAATATGAACCATTACTGCTCAACCACGAAATCATTACTCTCCCCTCAGCGTCGACATTAGCTGTCCTCAGAAGCGAACACAAAGAACACAAATCTGCTCCTAAAACGTTAGTTGTGTTGGCAGATCCCATATTTAAGAGTGATGATGAGCGTCTCCAAAATAAAGTACAAGTGTCTCGCCCACCTGCACCAGAGAGCAATTTAGACAGCCTTGCTTTAACCAGATCCGCCGAAGACTCAGATATTAGCTTTGAGCGTCTGCACTTTACACGTCAAGAAGCCGAGCAAATTCTTTCTCTTGTACCAAGTAGCGATCGCAAGCAAGCTTTTGATTTTAACGCTAGTCGTACAACTGCTAGCAGCGAGAATTTGAGTCAATATCGCATCATCCATTTCGCTACTCATGGCATTCTCAACAGCAAGCATCCAGAATTATCAGGAGTAGTGTTATCGCTATTTGATGACAAGGGAATGCCACAAAATGGCTTTTTACGCTTGCACGATATCTTCAACCTCAACCTCAAAGCAGAATTGGTGGTACTCAGTGCCTGTAAAACCGGACTGGGAGAGGAAGTGAAGGGAGAAGGTTTAGTGGGGTTAACCAGGGGGTTTATGTATGCAGGTAGTCCGCGAGTCGTAGTCAGTCTGTGGAGTGTAGATGACAAAGCAACATCAGAACTAATGAAGGTATTTTACACCAAGATGCTACAGTCAGGATTAAAACCTGCAACGGCATTACGGGCAGCCCAGATAGAAATATGGCGCACTCAAGAATATGCTGCACCTTATTATTGGGCAGCTTTCACTCTCCAAGGTGAATGGAAGTGAAGGAGGCAGAGGGGCAGAGGGGCAGAGGGGAAAAGCTTACTGCAACTTCTCCCCTGCTCCCCTGCTCCCCTGCTCCCCTGCTCTCCAGTCCCTAATAGACAAGACGCACACCAATTATGATTAATGTGCGTCTGCGGTTAGATTTTAGAAATTCTCGAACTTAGCGATCGCATCCTTCATTTTATCTACCACCTCATCGACGGGGATAACTCCCAATTCCCCAGAGGCGCGGGTACGGATACTTAAGGTGTTGGTTTCCACTTCCTTGGCTCCTACCACTGCCATCACGGGTATTTTTTCTTTCTCTGCATTGCGAATCTGTTTACCCAAGCGATCGCCACTAGTATCAACTTCTGCACGGATGCCCAACGCTCTCATTTTCGTTACCACATCTTTTGCAAAGTCTAGTTGTGTATCACCCACTGGCAATAATCTAGCTTGCACTGGCGCTAACCACAAAGGAAAATCGCCTGCATATTCTTCAATTAAGATCCCAATTAGCCGTTCCAGGGAACCAAAAGGCGCACGGTGAATCATCACTGGGCGTTTGCGAACACCATCTTCGGCAACATACTCTAACTCAAAGCGTTCTGGCAAGTTGTAATCTACCTGCACAGTTCCTAATTGCCACTCCCGTTCTAGGGCATCACTAAAGATAAAATCGAGTTTGGGGCCATAGAATGCCGCTTCTCCAATACCTTCAAAGTGATCCATCCCCAAGGTTTCAACTGCACGGCGAATAGCACCTTCAGCTTTGTCCCAAACTTCATCTGAACCGATGTACTTATCACTAGCAGGATCACGAAAACTCAGTCTAGCTTTAAAGTTCTTCAGTTGCAGCTTATTGAACACCGACAAAATCAAATCCACTACACTGAGGAATTCGCTATCTAGTTGTTCTGGGGTAACGAACAGGTGAGAATCATCTACAGTAAAACCGCGCACCCGTGTTAAACCGCCCAATTCCCCTGATTGTTCGTAGCGGTAAACAGTTCCAAATTCCGCCAACCGCATCGGTAGTTCTCGATAAGAGCGTAACTCACTCTTGTATATTTGGATATGGAAGGGACAGTTCATTGGCTTCATAACGAAGCCCTGTTCCTGTGCAGCAGCTTCCTGATCGTCTGCCATTAAGGGGAACATATCTTCTTTATATTTTTGCCAATGTCCAGAGGTTTTAAATAAATCTACTCTGGCGATATGAGGTGTTACTACAGATAAGTAACCCCGTTTTATCTGTTCCTGCTTGAGGAAGTCTTCTAAGGTACTCCGCAACAAAGTGCCTTTGGGTGTCCACAAAGGTAAACCAGGCCCTACTAAATCAGAGAATACAAATAATCCCAGTTCCTTACCCAGCTTCCGGTGATCTCGCCGCAGCGCTTCTTCTTTACGTCGCTTATATTCAGCGAGTTGTTCTGGACTTTCCCAAGCGGTAGCGTAGATGCGTTGTAATTGGGCTTTAGTTTCATCCCCACGCCAATAAGCACCAGCAACGCTTTCTAGTTCAATTGCTTTCGGGTTTAATTCACTGGTATTTTCCAGATGAGGCCCTGCACACAAATCCCACCATTCATTCCCCAGGTGGTAAATCGTAATTGGTTCGTTTTTGATATCTGCCAGGATTTCTAGCTTGTAAGGTTCCTTAATTTCCTGAATCCGGCGTTCGGCTTCTTCGCGGCTGACTTCTTCCCGAATTACTGCCAGTTTGCGATTGATAATCTTCGCCATCTCTTTCTTGATGGCTTTGAGATCGTTTTCGCTAAATGGTTCTGGATTGTCGAAGTCATAGTAAAAACCGTTTTCAATCCAAGGGCCGATTGTAACTTGTGCCTTGGGAAACAGCTTTTGTACCGCCATTGCCATTACATGGGAAGCAGTGTGGCGAATCTTTTTTAAGTTCTCCGATTCGCTGGTACGCGGTAAATAAATTTTTTCAACTTGTTCTGACTGTTGTGACTGATTTGATGAATTTGGCGACATTGGCTGCTGAACCGTTGGCGAAGTGATTACAAAAGTTGATTTATCTGAATCTGTAGGCTTATTCAACTATAACGACTTTGGTTAAGTGGTCATTAGTCATTTGTCCGTTACAAATAACTAATGACTAATGACCAATGACTAATGACTAATAACTAATGACTTTGCGTAGCGGTTTGATTCTGAGTCCTGAATTTTGACTCCTGAATTCTTCTTCAATCCAAGGATAAAGATAAATTTTTGATTTGTTACCTGAGTGTCAAATTCAGGATTGGCTGCGATCGCTAAATTATCTTATGAATTACAACTTGATGTCATATATACCTATAGATGCCTGTCCAAAGGCACTGTACAAACCAGTTATCAAGACTATATAATAAATTTTGTGCCCTTTGTTACAAATTTTTACATCTGGTAATTATGAGAATAATTCGCCAAATGTTAAGAAACGTAAATAACGTTAATATTAGTAAGCAAGTTTGAAATATCCCTCTCATTTATGCCAGACTCAAATTTACCAGGGACTGAGTTGTTGAAAACGGTTTTAGATCCGCTGCTGGAAGATTTTCAGCATTGGTTTACGCGATCGCGCCATTTACTCGAAACTGAGGAACTATCATTTATGAGTCACCAAGAGCAATCTGACTTGCTCTTGCGGGTCAAGCAAGCGCAAGATGAACTAAATACGGCGAAGATGCTATTTAATGCAACTGATAAACAAGTCGGGATTGATATGGCAACGTTAATGCCTTGGCATGAATTAGTGACAGAATGCTGGAATGTCGCAATTCGCTTTCGTCAAGGACGTGAAGTTTAAGCGCAAAGTTTCGGCAGACAACTTAGCGGTGTCTCAAGACTAGCCAAGGAAGCGTCTACGCAAGATGGCAAATCAATCGTTAAAGAGATAGTAGATAATTCTTAAGAATTTCTTAACATTAGCTGGATTAACAAAAGAATGTATCCTATGCTACCGTAAGTGGAATAACGGTTGACAAATAGCTCCATATAAATGTAAGCGCATAAAAAGTGCGTAGAATACTCGTCTTAACTGTGAGTCACGGTATCGGCGAAACAAAGCGTTACAAAATAAAGTTTTAAAAATTGCTGTTCTGGAGGAAAATCCAATGTTACATCTGCTTTACATTCTTGCTTTTACAATCCTTGCATTTATAGCTGTTGGCAACTTAATTCGTAACCTGATTATGTTCAGTTTTGATCGGGAGCGAACCTACCCGACGAATTCCTCGCCAATGAATAACCAAGGCAACTATGGTTATTATTCATCAAAGAAACAGTTTGTACCCCATCCAGAGTTATTAGATAGCGCGGGCAACTTAATTAAAGAGCCACTTTTGGTAATGCGTTCAATTAACGTTGAAGACGCGCGTCAACATCTTGATGCACTTTACGAAGCATCCCCAGGGCATAAAAGAGATAATTCCGAAGAAGCATAATGTAGAGACGCGATTAATCGCGTCTGTTAGCAATTTGGGTGTAAATGATTGTTGTTTTTACATCCTTAATTTTTTTTAGTAGAAATTTATTACCATCTTTGAATTTGAGGCGATGGCGTCGGTAGGCTGGAAAATTAATATTGTATTATTCTCAGATCGGAAAGCGGCGTGCAATAAATGTGAAGTCAAAAAAGCGACTCGATAACTGTCGTCCAATGACGATAGTCAGAATTATGATTCCCGAAAATGCGATTGAGGATTTGAAGCGAGTATCACCATTGTTAGGGTTTTCTAGCTATCAGCTAAGGACTTCGAGTTTATCTTGAGTAACTTGAGGGTAATATTGTTTACTACCATAGAATAACTTGCGATCTATTTTTTAAAAGTGCATTGACCAGATTTGAGTTCATAGTAAATGGGCGACCAGTATCACAACAGGCTCGTAAGCGCGGTAAAGGCAATCGGCTTCAAGATTGGAAAAAGACAGTGCGACAAGAAGCTGAAAAATACTGGTCTTCGGAACAAAAAACAGCTACTGGGTTGGTTATGCTCCAGATAACCTATTTCTATGATTCTGTTCAAATAGATATAGATAATATAGTGAAGCCTATTCAAGATGCAATTAAAGGATTAGCCTACGTCGATGATAATTAAGTAAGCGATCTCCTAGTTAGAAAGAGGAATTTGTCAGGTAACTTTAGAATAGAAAACATGACCTCGACATTGGCGGAAGGCTTTGCTAGTGGCAATTAGTTATTACATATTGTCGTAATTGATGCTACTAACCAGGAGGTAATTATTTTATGGAAACTCCAACTGCAAACTTAGAAAGAGAGCGATTGCTGAAGCTAGCAGAGGAGTATCGTGAAAAGGGTTACGAAGTTTTTTTTCATCCAAATCCAGAAGACTTGCCAGACTTCCTTAATCACTATCGCCCTGACATGATAGTACGTCGGGGAGATGAAAATGTAGTTATTGAAGTTAAGTCACGCTCTTCACTTAGCTCTTCTTCACTACTTAGTAAAGCAATTAGCAACTGAAGGTGTAATTTCAAAATCTGAGTATCAGTTACTAATGAATGCACTCCCATTACGTAATTCTATTGCTCATGCCTTCAAAACTACACAACTTACGCAAAATTTTGTATCTGAATTGATCGAGCTTACAGAGCAGCTTTTGAGAACTCTACACACTGGCGATGAAGCACGCTAACACTGGATTGCTGGAGTGGATTGAACTGCGTGACGATGTCTACGACGGGCTACGCCTACGCCCTAAATCATAAAATAGGGAGTGGTAAATTAATTCCCTACTCCCTACTCTCTTTCTAAGCTTCAATAACTACCCGTAAATTGCCCCGTTTTTTCGCAACGCGACAAGCAGTCGTAGTCCCAGAACGCTCGAATTCCAAATCGAGGATGGTGGGGCCGACTCGCAAATTATGAAATGACAGGCGATTAATCGATTCTGGCAAAGCGGGGTCGATTATTCGCAAGCAATTATTTTGAGCGTCAGGCACTAAGTTGACCATCATTTGCAGTAGTTGGAAAACACTACCTGTAGCCCAAGCTTGGGGAGTGCAAGCAACCGGATACTGTACAGGAGCATTATCACCGTTTCGTTCGTAGCCGCAAAAAAGTTCTGGAGGACGTTGATAGGGTTGCTGCTCAGTCATATCGAATAAACCTTGGAATATTTCTAAAGCTTGATCGATAAGACCGAGCGATCGCAATCCCATTGCAATCAGAGCGTTATCATGAGGCCAAACCGAACCAATATGATACCCCATCGGATTGTAGGCGGGTGACAAACTACTCAGGGTACGAATGCCCCAACCATTAAACATATCTGGTGCCCGCAAGCGTTCTGCTACACTATAGGCTTTTTCGTGGTTGAAGAGGCCCAATTGCAGACAATGACCCGGATTTGAGGTAATACTGTCTACTGGCTTGCCATCTCCATCCAAAGCTAAAGCGCAGAAATCTTGGTCTTCCACCCAAAAATCTTGATTAAAACGAACCTTAAGATTTCTCGCCTCTTCTTGCCAACGATCTGCCAAATCAAGCCGCTTCTTCATCCTAGCTATTTCTGCTAGGCGGATTTTTGCAGCATAGACGTAAGCTTGCACCTCACACAGGGCAATTGGGCCGTTGGCTAATTCTCCCTTACGGTCTACAATACAATCGCCTGAATCTTTCCAACCTTGGTTAGCAAGACCGCGTTTCGATGTACGGAAGTAGCTGAGGTAAGTGGTTTCTTTGGTATTGCGATCGATCCACTCCATTGCCGCTAGAGCATTGGGCCAAAGTTGCTCTAGAAGTTCTCCATCGTGAGTCCAAGCATAATGTTCGGCATAGAGCAAGAGCCACAAGGGAGTGGCATCAACTGTACCGTAGTAAGGTGTATGGGGAATTTCTTGACAACGAGCCATTTCTCCCAAACGTAACTCGTGCAAAATCTTACCCGGTTCTTCTTCACGCCATTCGTCATCGATTTTACCTTGGTATGTCGCCAGTAATATCAGGGTTTCTTTGGCGATTTGCGAGTTTAACATCAGAGTTTGAGAAGCTGTAATCAGCGAATCTCGCCCAAATAGTGTCGAAAACCACGGCACTCCGGCGGAAACAGTCTTATGCTTCCCAAAAGACTGGCGCAACAAATACATATCTTGTTCAGCCCGCTCAATCACTCGATTGAAGGTACTCTTATCTGAGCTAATGCGGGTAATTTGTTGTACCCAGTGTTGCTCCTCCATCCACTCAGCAGCTTTCGCCTGTCCTAAGGTAGTGGCGGCGCTTACAGTTGAACTGGACTGGTTGTTTCTCAACATATTCACTCGGTAGCCCAGCTTTTGAGTTTCGTGAGAAGCCAACTCAAGCTGCCAAACCGCAGTGTAACCCTTGAAATAGTCTGGTTGCCGATGCTGGAATAGAATTCGAGATTCCATCACTGAGCCATCCAGACCTTGATAGGCGAGTGTTAAGGATTCTTCTCTAGAAGCAGATGGCTCTTTAGGTATTGGTGAAACACCATCGACGTGAGAAAATGTTGCTTCCTCAGTCGTCGGTTCTACTAGGCGTAAAAGCCGACCTCGTTTTTCTCTGTCATAGCCCCGGACTTCAAATAAATCTACAAAATCCGCATCAAAGCTGATGGTTAGTTCAAAATTGACAGTGGTTGTGCTGTAGTTAGATACTTCTATTTCTTCAAATAGTGCCCCATTCAGCACGAGTTCTCGGCGAATTCCGATAGTCTCGGCTTTTAGACGTTCGTCGATTCTGGGAGTGGTACACAAAACTGAGAGTGAAAAACCTTTCTCAGCAGTACTACTGAGAAGTACAGGCGATCGCCCTTCAATTTGCAACTCCAAGCGATTGAGAAATCTCGTATCACAACAAAACAGTCCCATACTGGGATTACCATCGTTGAGGGAACAGCCAGAAATATTCCCGATAGTATCTGTCACAAAAAATAAATCATCATCTTTAACCGTTAGTGTCGGTTGCGATCTTTCAGCCACAACACAAGGCCACTCCGGGATCGGTAATTGTTCGGCAGGAATAAAAGTTTTTCCATCCAGAAAAATTTTTTCTGGAGTCATTAGCGTATCCGGGGTCATTAGACAAAATTCCGTGTACAGGTATTTTTGTGGTCTTTTGAGTAGAAGTCTCTTACCCAAGAGGCAGAGAGGAAATAAGAAATACTCTCTTGCTTTGGGACAGAGCAACTAAATTTATTTAGGTCGAAAAAAGAAAGATTTGTGTCGACACACGTAGTGTAAATAAAGAATAGCTTATCGTCGAGAGACACAAAGTACGGAGTCAGGTCAGTTATCTTGCCCTGCTTTGACAGCGCTTTTTAATTAATTGAACTACACTATCCCCCACTCCCCACTCCCTACTCCCCATCTCAGTCGTGGTCTAAATAGCTGTAAATCACTGTA